>JBAXFC010000181.1:0-7168 GCA_037140135.1 Chloroflexota bacterium | reverse complement strand
ATGAACAGCAGCGGCGTGAGCGAGGAGACCGGCAGCACCAGCGCCACCAGCAGGATGACGCCGCCCACGGGCCCCAGGAGCGCCGCGGACCGCAGCGGATCCAGGCGGGCGCCGATCCGCGCGAACACGATCCGCCCGATGGCGATCCCGGCCCAGAACAGCATCAGTGCGGTGCTCGCGACGCCGATCGGCAGCACGGCGAGGTAGCGGACGAGCCAGTCCGAGACGCCGGCCTCGGCTGCGACGTAGCAGCCGGCCGCGATCGCCATCACGAACAGGAACCGTGGCAGCGGGCCGCGGACGGCACGGCCATCCTCGGATTCGACCACCTCGTCCACGTGGAAGCGGCCACCGGGCACGGAGATCGCCATCGCCACGGCGACCGCGCCGGCGACCAGGCCCGAGACCAGCATCGGCACCTGCCACGCGATGCCGGCGCCCACGATGCCCGCCAGTGCCAGCGGGGCGACGAGCGCGCCAACCCCGTAGGCCACGTGGAGCAGGTTCATCGCGCGTCCGCTTGCATGCGGAAAGAGGTCCAGGACCAGCGAGTTGACCCCGATGTCGGCTGCGGACGCGCCGAGGCTCACCAGCACGCCCAGCATCGCGAACACGACCCAGGTCCCGGTGATCCCCTGGAGCACGAGGCCCGCGCACATCAGCCCGAACGCCGCCGGGATCACGGAACGGGGGCCGTGGCGCCGGATCAGGCGCCCGCCGAGCAGGCTGCCGGCACCGTAGGCGAGCGCCGTGGCGAAGAAGTAGAGGCCGATGCCGGCGTCATCCTGGCCGAAGAACGGCTCGACGGAGCGGATCATCGACGGGACGAGGATGCCGCGCCAGCCGACGAGCGCGTAGGCGAGGCAGGCGACGATGCCCGCGCGGAGGTACCGGGCCGACGGATCGGGACCGGCCGGGCCGGTCACCGGGTCGGGGCTGCGCATGGGGCGAGGGTATCGGGTGGGACGACGTGGCGGGGTCGCGCCCATCGCTCGTGGCGCGTACGCTTGCGGTACTGGATCGATCCCATGCAAGGGAGCCCGCACCCATGAAGGAACGACTCA
The DNA here is from genome assembly GCA_037140135.1 of Chloroflexota bacterium. Lineage (GTDB taxonomy): Bacteria > Chloroflexota > Limnocylindria > Limnocylindrales > CSP1-4 > CAIXZV01. Next base: position 6,104 of record JBAXFC010000181.1, on the reverse strand, counting down.
TCGGCGATGACCAGCTGCTGGTCACGGCCGACACCACGCTCGGCGACCCGCTCTGGGACTGGGTCGCAGCCGACGCCGCCCGGCGCGCGCCCGACGGCTGGCGGATCGCCAACATCGGCGCCGTCCCGACCGGTGCCCCGGCAGCCGCCCCGGCCTACGGCTACGCGCCGGTGCCGCAGGGTGTCTCGATGTGGATCCTGTACCGCCGGTGAGCGAGCAGGACGCCGCTCCCGCCCCTCCCGCGTCCGAACGGGTCAAGGTCCGCCGCAAGCCCCAGCGTGCCCACTACGACGCCTCGACGATCAACGAGATCCTCGATACGGCGATCGTGGGGTACGTGGGCTGGGTCAAGGACGGGCAGCCGTACGTGACGCCCACCAACGTCTGGCGCCAGGGCGACCGGCTCTACTGGCACGCCTCGGTGGGCAGTGGCATGGCGATGTCGGCCGTGGGCCAGCCGGTCTGCGTGACGGTCAGCCACGTCGACTCGCTGGTGCTCGCCCGCAGCGCGACCAACCACTCGGTGGACTACCGGTCCGTGATGGCGCTCGGGGTTGCCCAGCGCAGCACCGACGAGGTGGAGATCGACGCGGCGCTCGAGGCCCTGATCGAGGGCCTGTGCCCCGGCCGCTGGGCGCAGCTGCGCCCGATGACGGACGTCGAGCGGCGGGCGACCGCGGTCCTCTGGATCCCCCTCGACGAGGCGTCGGCGAAGGTCCGGGCCGCAGGCCTGATCGACGATCCAGGCGACGAGACGTGGCCAGTCTGGGGCGGCGTGATCCCGGTGGCGATGGTCCGGGGCGAGCCCCAGCCGGACGAGCACGTGGCCGACGGCATGCCGCTGCCCGAGGTCCGGCTCCCCTAGCGTTCCACGGCGGGCGGCGATCGAACGGCTTCAGCTCCCGGTCTTGAAGGACCAGCTCGAGGCGAACAGGCGGTTGCCTGCGCGATCGCGAATGCCCGACGACACGAGGACGATGTAGGTGCGCCGCGCTGTGAGCGTGATCGACGGGTCCACGCTCGCGCGCTTGCGCGTGCTGTCATAGCTCACCACCGCGGTGATGATGCTGCCCGTGACCGAGTCCCGGAGACGGACGGTTGCCTGACTGACCGTGGAAGCCCGGACCGCCTCGCTGAAGGTCGCGTACACGTTGGCGGTCCGGGAGATCCCCGTCGCCGACGGTGCGGGCTGCTTGCCGGTCACCGTCGGCCGGGTCGCATCGCTGGTGACGGTGAAGGTCCATGACGTGCCCGCGAAGGCATTCCCAGCAAGGTCGGTGATCTCCGAGGTGGCGTAGAGGCGGTAGCTGCGCCCGGCGCCGAGCAGCGTCGCCGGCAGGAACCTGAGCCTCCCCCCGACGACGCTGGAGGTACCGGCGACCAGCGTCCCGGCGGCGACGTCCTTGAGCTTGAGGCTCGAGGTCGTGACCGAAGCGGCCTGGACCGGCTCGTCGAACGTCACCGCCGGCTGCACGTCACGCGCCACACCCATCGCGCCCGATGCGGGCGACCGGCCGGCCAGCAGCGGGGCGGTGCCATCGACGCGGATCGTGACCGTCGCGGGCGCTGTGAGCACGCCGTCGGTGGCGGTGTAGGTGAACGAATCGGTGCCGGCAAAGCCGGCGACCGGAATGTAGGTGAAGCTGCCGTTCGCGAGCAGAAACAACGCGCCATGCGTGGGCAGGGCAGCCTGGGACGCCTTGAGGAGCGCACTGTCCACGTCCGTGTCGTTGGCGAGGACGCCGGCGGCGCTCGGGACAGACAGCGTCTGGCCGGGCTTCACGCCGTACTGGTCACTGGTGGCCACCGGCGCGTCGTTGACGCAGGTGACCTGGATGTTGGTGACCACGATCAGCGTGTCGGCGCCGCCGTTGGCCGTGCCGCCATCGTCCTTGAACCGGACCGTGACGGGCGTGCTGCCGCACCAGTCGCGTGCCGGCGTCCACGAGAGGTCCCAGTCGCGGAGCGCGCCGCCGGCGATCGCAACGTTCGAGGCCGCAGGCTGGACCGCGAACACCGACGGGTCGGACGCGGTGACCGTGATCGCCAGGGTCTGGGCTGCCTCGTTGCCGGGGCCGACCGCGACCAGTCCCAGGTTGTGCGCGACCGCAGGCTGGTCCTCGGTCCCGAGGTTGGTGATCCCGAAGAACTTCGGCGGATCGTTGACGGGCGTGATCGTGTAGGAGACGGTGGCCGTATCCCCGACGGTGCCGTCGATGCTGCCCTGGTACGTGTTCGCATCCGGACCGTTGTAGTCCTTGGCCGGCGTGTAGTCCCAGGCCTGCCCGCTCTGGATCGGGTTGTCCACGACCGTGCCGTGGGCGGGCTGCGGGATCGGCGTCAGGAAGAAGTTGCAGCTGTCGTTCTGCACCGGGATGACGGTCGCCACGTGATCCTCGAGGAGCGTGACGGAGTCAGCGACGGCATCGCACGTTGTGGCGGCGACCGCAACGGGAGCTCCCGGCTGCGGCACGGCGACAGCCAGGAGCGAAAGAACGACAACGCCAGCAAGGCGAGGGGACGCGGTACGCACAGGGGCTCCCGAAGGCGGCTGAGGGCATGGCAGCCTGCCTCCACCGGGATCGGGGAGCGGACACCAGTCACGCGACACTACTCCCCGCGTCAAGCCACGCCGGCGCGCCGACTGCGCCACGGAGCGCGGGGAATCCCCGCGGCCTACGCGCCGTCGATCACCGCGGGGCCGGTGTTCCGCGGGGCCACGATCTGCGTGCGCCCGGTGAGGCCCATCTCCTCGGCCACGGCTGCGAGCGCACGCTCGACGGGCCCGGCGTCCTGGCCGGGGGCCACGAACGCGAGGACCGTCGATCCGGCGCCCGAGAGGAACGCGCCCAGCGCGCCTGCGGCGCGGGCGGTACCGGTCAGCCTCGGCAGCTGCGGGTAGGCGACCGAGCGGTAGGGCTCGTGGATGCGGTCCACGGTGAGGTCCGCGAGGAGCTCGAAGCGGCCGGATGCGATGCCCGCGACTCCAATGGCGATGCGGCTCATGTTGCTCACGGCGTCGCGCAGCGGCACCTCGGCCGGCAGCACGCGGCGCATGTCCGCGGTGGCGAGCCGGCGATCCGGGATGAACAGCACCGCCTGCAGGCCCGCCGGGGCGTCGAAGCGGACAGCCTCCACGCGCTCGCCGAGGTGCGCCGAGACGACGAACCCGCCGAGGAGCGCCGCGGACGCGTTGTCCGGGTGTCCTTCCAGCGCGGTCGCGAGCCGCAGCTGCTCGCCCTCGGTGAGGCGCGATCCGCCGAGGATGTGGCCCGCGTACACGCCGCCCACCGACGCCGCCGCGGACGAGCCCATGCCGCGCGAGAGCGGGATCCGGTTGTGCATCGCGATCCGCCAGCCGATGTTCGCCGGCCGTGGGCCGATCGAGGCCTCCAGCGCACCCTCGAGCCCGGCGACGAACCGGTTGGACCGCACCGGGGGCAGCTCGCCGACGCCTTCACCCGTGACCTCGAGCTCGATCGAGCCGTCGCCGTCCACGGCCTCCACCGAGACCCGGTTGCAGACCTCGAGGGCCATGCCCAGGCAGTCGTAGCCGGCGCCGAGGTTGGCGGTGGACGCGGGCACGTCGATGACGAGGCGCCGTCCCACCAGCGCCGCCCAGGCCACGGCGTCGAACGGCGCCACGTCGAGCGGGGGCGGGTTGGCGATCGGGACCTTGCCCGGGACGGGTGTCACCACCAGCCGAGGGCCTTGGAGACAGACAGGATCGTCGGCTCCGCCTCGGTGACCTTGACCTCGAGGCCGTCCTCGGCGGTGTGCGGGTCCTTGAGGCCGTTGCCGGTGAGGACGGCAACCACGAGCGCGTCGGGACCCACCTGGCCGGCCGCCGCGGACTTGATCACGCCGGCAACGGAGGCGGCCGACGACGGCTCGCAGAAGATGCCCTCAAGGCGCTGCAGGCGCCGGTAGGCATCGAGGATCTCGGCGTCGGTGACGGCCTCGATCTTGCCCCCGGAGTCGTCGCGAGCGCCGATCGCCATGTCCCAGGACGCCGGGTTGCCGATCCGGATCGCGGTGGCGATCGTCTCGGGCGCCTCGACCGGATGGCCCAGGACGAGCGGCGCGGCGCCTGCGGCCTGGAAGCCCCACATGCGCGGCGTCGTGGCCACGCGGCCGGCGTCGCGGTACTCGCGGAAGCCGCGCCAGTAGGCGCTGATGTTGCCCGCGTTGCCCACCGGGATCGCGAGGATGTCCGGCGCGCAGCCCAGGTCGTCGATCACCTCGAAGGCAGCGGTCTTCTGGCCCTCGATCCGGTACGGGTTCACGGAGTTCACGAGCGTGATCGGATGGTCGTCCTGCTCGGAGAGCGCGCGCACCACGTTGAGCGCATCGTCGAAGTTGCCGCTCACCGAGATCACGCGGGCGCCGAACACCAGCGCCTGGAGCAGCTTGCCCAGGGCGATCTTGCCGGCCGGCAGGACGACGACGCACTCGAGGCCGGCGGCGGCGGCGTACGCGGCGGCGGACGCCGACGTGTTGCCGGTCGAGGCGCAGATGACGCTCCTGGCACCTTCCTCGAGCGCCTTCGCGATCGCCATGACCATGCCCCGGTCCTTGAACGAGCCGGTGGGGTTCTGGCCCTCGATCTTGAGCCTCAGGTTGGGCACGCCGATCGAGGCGCCCAGGCGCCTGGCGTGGATGAGCGGCGTGGCGCCCTCGCCCAGGGAGACGACCGGGGTGGCGTCGGTGACCGGGAGGACCTCCCGATAGCGCTCGGTGAGACGGGGGCGGGCGGGATGGAGGGCGGCCACGGCGGCGTCAGTCCCCCACGGGGTAGCAGGCACCGGACGGCGCCGTGACGCACTCGGCGGCGACCGGGCGCACCGGCAGGCTCGAGAGGGCGGTCGCGGGGGCGAGGCCGGCCCACGTGGAGCCCACGCCGCGCGCGATGGCGACGATGTCGCTCAGGACCGCGGCGCCGGCTGCGGGACCGCCGGCACCGGGACCCTCGAAGGCGACCCGGCCGACCGGCAGGCCATCGACCTCGATCCGGTTGAGCACGCCGTCGCAGCGCCCGAACGGCGAGCCGGCGGGCACGGCGGTGGGCACGACGGACGCCTCGATGGCGCCGTCCTCGGCCAGGCGGGTCGTGGCGACCAGGCGCAGGATGCGGCCCTCGGTGGCCAGCAGCGCCACGTCCTCGGCCGTGACGCCGGTGATGCCCGGCTTGCCCGGCGCGCCGGTGGTGGAGCCCGGGCGGTTGTCCACGGATGCGGTGTCGATCCAGTGGCCGAAGGCGAGCCGGGCGAGGATCACGAGCTTGTTGAGCGCATCGAGGCCTTCGACGTCGGCGGTCGGGTCCGCTTCAGCGTAGCCGCGGGCCTGGGCGTCGGCGAGGACCTCGCCGTACGGGCGGCCTTCGCGGGCCATCGCGGTGAGCATGAAGTTGGTGGTGCCGTTGACGATGCCCCGCACCCGGGTGATCCGGTCCGCGGCGAGGTCGAGGGCGAGCGGTCCGAGCAGCGGGATGCCGCCCCCGACCGCCGCCTCGAAGCGCAGGCTGGCGCCGGTCTGGCGGGCGATCCCCTCGAGCTCCGGGCCGTAGTGGGCGATGACGTGCTTGTTGGCCGTCACGACGTGCTTGCCGGCCAGCAGGGCCGCGCGGATCAGCGTGTGCGCGGGCTCGTCACCGCCCATCGTCTCGACCACGATGTCCACGTCGTCCGAGGCGACCAGGTGGGCCGGCGCGTCGGTGAGCAGTGCCTCCGGGATCCCGTTCTCGATGGCGCGGGCCATGAACTTCTCGGCGACGCCCGCCAGGACGAGGGGCCGTCCATCAAAGCTGACGAGGCGGGGCGACTGGTCGAGGAAGGCGCGGACGACCTCGCGACCGACGGTTCCGGCGCCGAGGATCCCGACGCGCATGGGCTGGCTGCTCACGGTTGGATGGTCTTCCAGTGGGGGCTTGTCCGGCGGATGGTATCGAACGATGGCGCACGGGCGCGAGGGCGGGCCATCCGCCCTCCCTCATTCGCTCCCGTTCGCCGACGCCCCGCGCCAATTCCCGCAGCGCGGGGCTGCGGGCGCACGGCGGAACAGGCTTCCCGAGCCACGGGACTCCGGCCCCACCGGAAGGCCAGGGG
>JBAXFC010000180.1:0-7183 GCA_037140135.1 Chloroflexota bacterium | reverse complement strand
GACCATGTCGGCCCCCAGCGTGGCGACGTCGAGCGGCATCCACGGGGCGGCCTGGACCGCGTCCACGAACAGCAGGACACCGCGGTGGGAGTGCACCACCGAGGCGACCTCGGCAACCGGCTGGATGCTGCCCACCTCGTTGTTGGCCAGCATCACCGAGACCAGGATCGTCCGGTCCGTGATCGCCTTCTCGACGTCGTCGGGGTCGATCCGCCCGTAGCGGTCAACCGGAACCTCGACCACCTCGAAGCCGAACTTCTCGAGGTAGGAGAGCGCGTGGGAGGTGGCGTGGTGCTCCACGGGCGTGGTGACGATGCGGTGGCCGCGTGTCTTGCCCGCCCAGGCCGCCCCCTTGAGGGCGAGGTTGATGGCCTCGGTGCCGCCGCTGGTGAGGACGATCTCCCGGGCGTCGGCGCCGATCGCTGCCGCCAGCCGCTCGTGGGCTGCATCGAGCGCCTCACGTGCTGCGCGGCCCCAGGCGTGTGCCGACGAGGGATTGCCGAACATTGCCCCGAGGTGCGGCAGCATCGCGTCCCGGACCTCCGGGCGGACCGGCGTGGTGGCTGCGTGGTCGAGGTAGATCGGCATGGTCCGCGGATTGTACGACGCGGTCCGATCCACCCCCGCCACGGGGTCGTCCGAGCGATGTGCCCGGACGGGCGCAGTCAGTCGCGCTCGACCCGGGAGAGGTCGTAGGCGCGGCCGCGCTCGCGCTCGCGCTCGTGCTTGAGGAGCAGGCGCTTGCGCAGGCGGATGGCCGTCGGCGTCACCTCGACCAGCTCGTCGGTGCCGATGAACTCGATCGCAGTCTCGAGGGTCAGCGGGCGCGGCGGCGTCAGGCGCAGGGCCTCGTCGTGCGAGTGCGTCCGGATGTTGGTCAGCTTCTTCTCTTTGGTCGCGTTGACATCCATGTCACCGGACCTGGCGTTCTCGCCGACGATCATCCCCTCGTAGACGTCCACCCCCGAGCCGATGAACAGCTCCGACCGGTCCTGGAGGTTGAACAGCCCGTAGGCGTTGGACGTGCCCGTCCGGTCGCTCACCAGGACGCCGTTGGTGCGGTGGGTGACCTCGCCGGCCCACGGGCCGTAGCCCTCGCCGATCTGGTGCAGCAGCGCGGTGCCGCGGGTGTCCGTGAGCAGCTGGCCGCGATAGCCGATCAGGCCGCGGACCGGGAGCACGAACTCCATGCGGACACGCCCGTCGGCGTCGGTGGTCATCTGCTCGAGGCGGCCCTTGCGGCCGGCGAGGGCCTGCTGGACGACGCCGATGTAGTCGGGCGGGATGTCGATGGTGACGCGCTCGTAGGGCTCCTGGATCTCGCCGCCGACCTCGTGGAGGATGACCTCCGGGCGGCTGACGGTCAGCTCGTAGCCCTCGCGGCGCATCTGCTCGATGAGGACGGCCAGCTGCAGCTCGCCGCGGCCGCGGACCTCGAAGGTGTCGCCCGAGTCGGTGGGCCGGACCTCGATCGAGACGTTGCCCAGCGTCTCCTTGTCCAGGCGCGCCTTGATCTGGCGAGAGGTGACGAACTTGCCGTCCCGGCCGCCGATCGGCGACGTGTTGACACCGAACGTCATCCGCAGCGTCGGCTCGTCCACGTCGAGGCGCGGCAGCGGGCGCGGGTTCCCGGGCTCCGTGAGCGTGTCGCCGATCGTCACCTCGGGCAGCCCGGCGACGGAGACGATCTCGCCCGGCCCTGCCTCGGAGATGTCGACGCGCTCCATGCCCCGGGCGGTCTGCAGACTGCTCACCGTCCCGTTGAGCGTGACCGTGCGGCCCGGCTCGACGCCACCTGCCACGTCCTCCTCCTCGGCACGCACGACGGTGATCCGCTGCCCGACACGGATGGTGCCGTTGCGGATCCGTCCCACGGCCATCCGGCCGACGTACTCGTTGGCCGAGAGGTTGGTGACCAGCAGCTGGAGCGGGTGACCCTCCTCGAACTCCGGCGGCGGCGTGACCGAGACGAGCAGGTCGAGCAGCGGGCCGAGATTGGTCCCCGGGACGGCGAGGTCCCGGGTCGCGGTCCCCAGCTTGGCATTGGTGTAGACCACCGGGAAGTCGATCTGGTGCTCGTCGGCACCGAGGTCCATGAACAGCTCGTAGACGTCGTCGAGGACCTCTGCCGGACGGGCATCGGAGCGGTCGATCTTGTTGAGGGCGACCACCACCGGCAGCCGGCGGGCCATCGCCTTCTGGAGCACGTAGCGCGTCTGCGGGAGCGGGCCCTCGGCCGCGTCCACCAGCAGCAGGACGCTGTCCACCATCATCAGGCCGCGTTCCACCTCGCCGCCGAAGTCCGCGTGCCCGGGGGTGTCCACGATGGAGAGGCGGACGCCGCCATGCTCGATCGTCGTCTGCTTGGCGAGGATCGTGATGCCCTTCTCGCGCTCCAGGTCCCCGGAGTCCATCACCCGGTCGACGACGGCCTGGTTCTCGCGGAAGACGCCGGTCTGGCGGAGCATCGCATCCACGAGCGTGGTCTTGCCGTGGTCGACGTGGGCGACGATGGCGACGTTGCGCAGATCGTGGCGCAGGGAGATCGTGGGGCCGTCGGGCACGGCGGAGCCGGGGTTGTCAATCATGGGCCCGCAGAGTGTCGCACATGCGGGCGGAACAGGCGGCGCCGTGACCTGCGCCGGCCTTCCACGAGCGACCACGGCGTCACACCCCCCTCGAACGAGGGGGGTGCCCGGGCCGTGCGCACCCGGCCGCGTGGTCCGAGTGGCCTATCGACAGCGTCGCCCGGCGCCCCCACACTGGGGGCAGCCGCATGAGGCGGGACCTGCCCGCCAAGCGCGCCCGCTCCAGTGCCCATGTCCGACCGTCCGCTGACCGACCAGGAGCCCACAGCGCCGACACCACCGGCTCTCCCGGGGGACGGCGAGCGTGACCGCATGGGCTTGATCCTGCGCTCGATGCCGGACATCGTGTTCCTCAAGGACCCCCAGGGCCGGTACCTCGGCTGCAACGCCGCCTTCGAGCGGTACATCGGCCACGTCGAAGCCGACATCCTCGGCCGCAGGGATGTCGAGTTCTACCCCGCCGATGTGGCCGTCCGCTTCCGCGAGGGCGATCTCGCCGCGCTCTCGTCCGACGCTCCCATCTCGATCGAGGAATCGATCACCTATCCCGACGGCCGGGAGCAGCTGGTCGAGACGATCAAGCAGGCCATCCGGGACCCCGACGGCACGCTGGTCGGGGTGCTGGGCGTTGCCCGCGACATCACCGCCATCAAGGCCGCGCAGGGGGCCCTCCGCGAGCAGGAGGAGATGTACGAGGCGATCGTCTCGCAGGCGACCGAGGCCATCGTCCTTGCCGACGCCGGCTCGATGCAGTTCGCCGAGTTCAACGACGCCGCCTGCTCCATGCTCGGCTACACCCGCGAGGAGTTCGCGAGACTGTCCGTTCCTGACGTGGACGTCCGCGGTGCCGGCATCGACTTCGAGGCGGTCCGGTCCGCGCTCGGTTCCGGGGGCTACAACCGGTTCGTGACCCAGCAGCGGCGCAAGGACGGCCGCGTCCTCGACGTCGAGGTCAGCATCCGGCCGATCCGGATCCGGGGCCGCCTCTACGACCTCGGCGTCTGGCGCGACATCACGGACCAGCTCCGCCAGGAGCGCGTGCTCGCGGCCAGCGAGGCCGCCCTGCGGCAGGCCCAGGAGATCGCCTCGGTCGGAAGCTGGAGCTTCGATCCGAACACCGGCCTGACCACGGCGTCTCCCGAGGCGCTGCGCATCTTCCACTGGACCGAGCCGCCCGCGGACCTGTTCGCCACGCTCGCCTCGGTCCTGCCGCCCGAGGACTTCGAGCGGCTCTCGCAGACCTGGCGCCGGCTCGACGAGGACGCCCGGCCGGGCTCGATCGAGTACCGGATCCGCGCCGGCGACGGCGTCCGCTGGGTGCGCTCGGCGGCGAGGACGGAACCGTCGCCGCACGGTCCCCTGCCGCGCACCGTGGGCGTCATCTCGGACATCACCGAGGCGCGTGCGGCGCGCGATCTCATCGTGGCCAGCCAGCGCGAGTACCAGACCCTGTTCGAGACGGCCGCGGTCGCGATCATGGTCCATGACCCGGCGACGGGTGAGGTGGTCGAGGCGAACGCCCGCAGCCTCGAGGCCTACGGCGCAACGTCGATCGACCAGCTGACTCCGTCGATCATGTTCTCGGCCGGGCCCTCGTACGGTCTCGAGGACGCTCTCGGCCTGATGCAGCGTGCGATCACCGACGGCCGCCAGCAGTTCGAGTGGCGCAGCCTCGATCTCGCGGGCCGCGAGTTCTGGCAGCAGGTGATCCTCGAGCCGATCGTGCTCAACGACCGCCCCCGGACCCTGTCGGTGGCGGTGGACATCACGGACCGCAAGATCGCCGAGGTGGAGCTGGACTACCACCGCCGGCACCTCGAGGAGCTCGTCGAGCTGCGGACCGCGGAGCTGGCGGCAGCCAATCGACGGCTCATGCTCTCCGACCTGCGGCTGCGGTCCATGTTCGACCTGTCGCAGCGGGCCGACATCATCGACGAGAAGACCCTCCTCCGCCACGGGCTCGAGGAGGCCGTCCGCCTCACGGGCTCGAAGATCGGATACGTGCACTTCGTCAACGACGACCAGGTGACCATCGAGCTCGTCACCTGGTCGCGCGAGACCCTGGCCCAGTGCGACGCCGTGTTCGACACCCACTACCCGGTCACCAAGGCAGGTCTCTGGGCGGACACGGTCCGCCTCGGCCGGCCCGTCATCCACAACGACTGGGAGAACACGCCTGGGCGGAAGGGGGTCCCCCCGGGCCACATCGTGATGACCCGCCACCTCGGTGTCCCGGTGTCGGAGGGCGGCAAGGTCCGGATGCTGATGGGGGTGGGCAACAAGGAGACCCCGTACGACGAGGGAGATGCCGACGAGCTCACGATGATCGGCACCGATCTCTGGCGGATCGCGATGCGGCGCCGCGCGGAGACCGCGCTCGAGCAGGCCAAGGAGGCGGCGGAGGCGGCCAGCCGGGCCAAGTCCACGTTCCTCGCCAACATGAGCCACGAGATCCGGACGCCGATGAACGCGATCATCGGCCTCACCCACCTGCTCCGCGGCGAGCCGGTCACCGAGCGCCAGGACGAGCTCCTCGCGAAGGTGGGCGAGGCGGCCGAGCACCTGCTCCAGATCCTCAACGACATCCTGGACCTGTCCAAGATCGAAGCCGGCAAGCTCACGCTCGAGCCGTCCGACTTCGCGATCTCCGACGTGATGGAGCACCTGCGCTCGATGGTGGCCGACCGGGCAACCGGGAAGGGCCTCCGGCTCTCGGTGACGGTTGCACCCGACGTCCCGGTCGCCCTGCACGGCGACGGCCTGCGGCTGGCGCAGATCCTGCTCAACCTCGTGGGGAACGCCCTGAAGTTCACGTCGGCCGGCGGCGTGGACGTCATCGTCGCCCGGCCACCGGGCCGGGATGCGTCCTGGCTCCGTTTCACCGTCCGGGACTCCGGCATCGGCATCGCGCCCGAGGATCTCGAGCGCCTGTTCGGCACCTTCGAGCAGGCCGATCCCTCGACGACGCGCCGGTATGGCGGCACCGGGCTGGGGCTGGCGATCTGCCGGTCCCTGGTGGAGCTCATGGGTGGCACCATCGCGGTCGAGAGCAGGCTCGGTGAGGGCAGCGCCTTCATCGTGAACCTGCCGCTGGGACCCGCGACGTTCGCCGGGCTCGATGTCCTGGACAGGCCGGCCTTGCCCGTGCCTTCGGGTCGGGTGGACGTCGGCTCGCGTGCCGCGGCCGCGAGCCGCCCGGGTGCCCGTGTCCTGCTCGCGGAGGACAGCATCGTCAACCAGCAGGTCGCGATGGAGATGCTCCGCCTCGCCGATGTGACGGTGGATGCCGTGACCGACGGTCGAGCCGCGGTCGAGGCCGTCGCCGCGAGCTGGTACGACCTCGTCTTCATGGACGTCCAGATGCCGGTCCTCGACGGGCTCACAGCAACCCGCGAGATCCGACGCCTGCCCGGTCGCGCGGACATCCCGATCGTCGCGATGACCGCGAACGCCTTCGACGAGGACCGCCGCGCGTGTCTCGAGGCCGGCATGAACGACCACCTCCCCAAGCCCGTGGACCCCGACCGGCTCTATGCGGCGCTCGAGCGCTGGGTGCCCGCCCGACGCAGCGGGTCGCTCACGGAGGCCGCCCGCCGTGCCAGCACGCCCGACGACGGGCGCTCAGCCTCCCTGCACCAGCTCATGGGCACCACGCCCGCCGCAGGCCTGCGAGCCGAAGGACAGGCCGCTGGGGCGACGCGGGCGCCGCGCGCTCCTTCAGGCCTGGTTCCGGGTGCAGCACGCCCCGCCACCGGTCGCGTCCCCGAGGAGGATCCGCGGCTCGAGGCCCTGCGCGGCCTGCCGGGCATCTCCGCGGACTCGTGGCTCTCGGGCGGCACCACCGCACGGGCGAGCTATCTCGACCTGCTGGCCGGCTTCGCCGGCTCACACGCCGCCGACGCCCGCACGATCCGGACGCGGTACCTCTCGGGTGACGCGGCCCGCGCGATGCGGACGGCCAAGACCCTGGTCCAGGTCGCCGACGGCCTGGGCGTCATGGATGTTGCCGACGCTGCGGAATCGGTGCTCGCGGAGCTTGGCGCGAGCCGGCCCGAGGCGGATGTCATCCGCGCCGTGGACGACCTCGATGGCGCCCTGGAAGCACTCACGACCGGCCTGGCAGGGATCGGTGTCAGTCCTGCCGTGCGTGCGCCGGTCGAGCCCGGGCCGGTCCGGGGCTAGGCCTCGGGCGCTGCCTCGGCTCCGGTCGCCGCAAGCGCGTCCGAGGCCGGCCCGACCAGCCGTCCGTCGAGCAGCTCGACGACGCGGTCGGCCACCTCGAGCATGATCGGGTCATGGGTCGCCACGACCGCGGTCACGCCCTCCGCCCGGACCACGGACCGGATGAGCAGCATGATCCGGCGACCCGTCTCGGAGTCGAGCTGGCCCGTCGGCTCGTCCGCGAGGAGGAGGCGCGGCCGGTTGGCCAGCGCCCGTGCGATCGCCACCCGCTGCTGCTCGCCGCCCGACAGCTCATGGGGACGGTGGCGCGCGCGGGCCTCCAGGCCCACGAGGCCCAGCAGCTCGGCGACGCGCCGGTCCCGCTCCCTTGGGTCCGCGCCTGCCAGCCGCAGGGGAACCTCGACGTTCTCCGC
>JBAXFC010000179.1:0-7193 GCA_037140135.1 Chloroflexota bacterium | reverse complement strand
GGCCATGACAGAGCCCTCCCAGCTCGGTCGGGCGCGGGGGGCGCAGCCTCGCCCGCCGCGGGCCGGTCCGCTGTCCCGGCGGCCAGGGGGAACGCTCGTCAGCGGCTCCCGCAGGTGGCAAGCATTGTCCTCCCGGGGTCAAGGCGGGAGAAGCCCCCGCGCGGAGCCACCGCTCAGTACTCCGCGACGAACCAGGCGACGCCCGCGGCGACCCCGCAGCTCATGGCCGTATGCGACGGCGTGTGGGAGCGCTGCAAGCCCGATGACGTCTGGACCCGGCGTCGGAACCTGGGGACCAGGCCGGGCCCCGATGGCGCAGCCGAGCCCGGGGCATGGCCCAAACGGCCAAGTAGAAACCGCGGCCCTCCGCCCCCACCCTTGGGGGCATGACGGCGCGCTGGTCAGATCCACACCGGCTCCCGGGCCCCCAGGCCTGTTGCGACCCCGGGTACGTCCGCGCCGTCAGCGAGCCCGATGGGCGGTGACGAGCTCGGCCTGACCGGGATCACCCAGCGGGAGCTCCTGCTCGAGATGCGGGAGGACATCCGCGGCCTCAAGGCCACCGTCGACGCGATCGCGCGGGACCAGGCGCTCGGCGTCGAGCGGCGCGCCAACATGCAGCGGTCCGCCGACGGCATCCTCTCGCGGCTCGACCAGCACGACCGCGAGCTCGACGACCTGCGCCGCTGGCGCGACAGGGCGGACGGGGCGATGGTCCTCGCCCGCTGGGCGCTCGGGGCCTCGCTGGTGTCGCTCGTCGCCGTGGTCCTCCAAGTCCTCTCGGTGGTCGCCAAGGCGATCAACCCCTCCATGCCCTGACCGGAGGCATCCGTGACTGACGACCCCTCCGGGTACGGCCTCGGCGCCCTGCCCGACGCGCCCGACGAGCGCGACTACCCGGTCTCGGCGCCGTACGCGTCCGAGGGCCTGACGGCGTCGGTGGTCCTCCCCGCCTCCTACGCCGCTCCGGGGATGCCGCCCGTCCTCAACCAGCACGCCACGCCGATGTGCGTCGCCTACTCGTCCTCCGCGATGAAGGCGTGGCAGGACAGGCGCGACCAGGAGGCGTTCTTCGACTTCGACGAGCCGGCGTTCTTCGCCGCGATCGGCGGCACCGCTCAGGGCGCCCGCGTCAGAGCCGCGATGGAGCGGATGCGCTCGACGGGCTACCCGGTCGCCAGTGTCGGCGACCCGGGCGGCCACCGGATCGCGGCGTACTACGCCGTCCCGCGGGACGTCGCCACGATCAAGGCGGCCATCCACGACCTCGGGCCCATCGTCGTCTCGACCCCCTGGTACCAGTCGTGGTTCCACCCGGCCGCGGGCGTCCTGCCCGAGCCCGACACGCAGGTTGGCGGGCACGCGATCGTCGCCTACGGCTGGGACCAGCGGGGCCTCCGCCTCCGCAACTCGTGGGGCGTGGACTGGGGCGTGGGCGGCGATTGCTGGATGCCGGAGTCCTTCGTCCCGCACATTAGCGGCGCGTGGAAGGCCGTGGACGCGATCGAGCACCCGATCGCCTACGCCCACACGGTCGGCGTCCTGGCGCGCCCGAGCCTCAACGTGCGCAGGGCCCCGACCACGGCGGCGGCCAAGGTCGCCTCGCTCCCCTACGGGCGCGACGTAGCCACCACACGCCTCGAGAAGTACGGCGGGAAGTACACCGTGAACGGCGCCGTCCGCACGGACTGGTTCGAGGTGCGGGCCGGTACCCGCACGGGCTGGATCGCCCGCGGCTACACCCGCCTCGTCAGGTAGGAGGGCAAATGGAGGACCTCACCCTCGCCGTCGTGCTCACCGCCGCGGGCGCCACCGCCTCGGCCGCCCTGATCACCGGCCTGATCGCGATCCTCAGGCAGCTCGTCGTCATCGGGCCCCTGGATCCGGGCGGACCGCGAGCCCACCATCGCCTTCGCCCTGTCCGCGCTGCTGGTCAGCGTCGCGGCGCTCTCGGTGGGCGTGTTCACGCCCGCAGCCCTGTTCGCCGCGTCCGCGCATGGTTCGGCATCGCGCAGATCGCGATGGGAGTGCACGACACCACATCCGCGCAGGGTGGGGGTAGGCCTCAGGCCGGGCGCGGCGGCGCCTTACCCGCGCCCAGGGTTCCCGCCCTCCGCCCGGGTTTCTCCCTTCTTCGGGAGACGCATCGTGACAGCCGGCGCTATGCGGGGCTTCTGGCAGCCCTGGCAAAGGCCGCCGCGCGGCACCTCAAGCGTCGTCTGGCGCGGGCGCCCGACGGCCCTGGTCGGGACTGCGGGTTATCAACTTGTCGTTCTGCAATATGCAGGTTACTATCCTGCACATGAGCCAGCTCGCGCTCTCCGGGCACCCACTCTTCCGCGCCCCGGAGCTCAGCCCCGAGGAGCTCGCGGTCGTCTCGCGGATCGAGGAGCTCCGGGCCGCGCTCCGGTACCAGGTCGTCCAGACGCCCCGGCGCTGGACGGGGTCGCTGCGGCGCGTGATGTTCGCCCGGGCCATCCAGGGCTCCAACACAATTGAGGGGTACAACGTCACGCTCGCCGACGCGATGGCGGTCGCAGAGGGCGAGGAGCCCCTCGATGCCGTCGAGGAGACTGCCCGGGCAGTCGCAGGCTACCGCAATGCCATGACCTACGTCCTGCAGCTCGCGGGGTCGCCGCACTTCCGGTACAGCGAGGGCCTCCTCAACAGCCTCCACTTCATGATGCTCAACCACGACATGAAGCGGGGCCCGGGCCTCCTGCGCCCCGGTCCGGTTTTCGTGCAGCACGAGCCGTCGGGCCGGACCGTGTACGAGGGCCCCGACGCCGATCGCGTTCCGGGCCTCATGGACGAGCTGATGGCCAGCCTGAACCAGGCCGGCCCGGCGCCGGTCATGGTCCGGGCCGCCATGGCCCACCTCAACCTCGTGATGATCCACCCGTACCGGGACGGGAACGGCCGGATGGCGAGGATCCTCCAGTCCCTCGTGCTCTCGCAGGACGGGATCCTCGCGGCCGAGTTCTCGAGCATCGAGGAGTACCTCGGCAAGAACACGCAGGACTACTACGACGTCCTGGCCGAGGTGGGCGCGGGGGCGTGGCACCCCGAGCGGGACGCGAGGCCATGGGTCCGGTTCACCCTCACCGCGCACTTCCGGCAGGCGCAGCGGCTGCTGCGCCGAGTCCGCCAGGCCGAGCACCTCTGGGCGCTGCTCGAGGCGGAGGTCCGGCGGCTGGGGATCCCGGACCGCGCGGTCCTGGCCCTGTTCGACGCGGCGCAGCGGTTCCGCGTGAGCAACCGCGTCTACCAGGAGCACGCAGAGCTCTCGGAGCACGCCGGCGGGCGGGACCTGAAGCGGATGGTGGAGGCGGAGCTCCTGGAGCCGAAGGGGGAGAAGCGGGGCCGCTACTACATCGCGACGCCGCGGCTTCTCGCGCTGGCGCAGGCCTCATGGGAGCAGGAGCGGGGCCTCGAGCGCGTGGACCCGTTCGCCGACGTCCAGCTCGGGCTGTTCGCGGGCCGATGACCCGGGTCCTCGCCGCTGCGCTCCCGCCGGAGTAGTCCCGAGCCCGGGGTTCCGGACGGCGCGTCCCTGCCCGGCGACCAGCGGCAGCGCGCTGGTGTGGGCCAAGACCTCGGACGCCGGGCGGCACGCGATCGCGGAGGCGACCTTCGAGCAGATCGACGTCCTGGGGGTGACCGACTACACCTTCACGCTCACGGCCCACGCGAAGGCCCACGGACGGATCCGCGCGGGCGCGTGGGCGCGCGGTCAGGAGGGCCGCTCGGGGCCCCAGCCGGGCCGCAGCGGCGGCAGGTCCGCGCCGCGCGGGTTGCGCGGCATCCGGTCCTCGCCGTCGTCGCCGTCCCAGCGCCGGCCGTACTGGTCGGGCATCGCGCCCCACCCCCAGTACGAGAGCGGCACGGCGGGCTCGATCCCGAGCGTCTCATAGGGGTCGACGCGCTCCGGCCCGACGGTGCACAGGTGCGTCCAGTCGTCGCCGAGGTCGAACGTGTAGAGGAACTGCTCGCCGGGGGCCAGCCGCGAGAGCCTCGTCCGCCGGTCGTCGAGCGACGCGCCGAGCTCGTCCTCGTCCTCCTCGCCGTGCGGCGTCGTGAGCCGGGTGCCGTCGGCGAGGTGGAACTCGTGGAGATGCGCGCGGTCCCAGCGGGCGAAGGCGTCGTCGATCGCCGTCGCCAGATCCGCGAACGTGTGCCTCCGGGCGGCGGCGAAGATGCGGCCGGGCCGCGGCCACAGGCGCTCCCCGCGGCCCTCCACGAGCTCCACGCGGATCGACAGCCATGAGCGCGCCATCGCGATCCCTCCCTCAGCCCAGCAGCGCCAGCAGCACGCCGGCCGGCACCGTGAGCACGTCCCTGTCGAGTTCGGTGTCCCGCCGGCTCACCATGATCCCCCGGCCGAACGCCTTGGTGATGCTCTCGTAGTCCTTGCCGGTGCGGTGGGCGGCGTACTTGGACTCGACCGCGACCGTCTCCGGGCCCGTCACGAGGAAGTCCACCTCGCGGCCGTCGGCGCTGCGCCAGTAGTAGAGGCGGTCCGGGTGCGCGAAGCCCTCGAGCGCCGACCGGTCCGCGCGCAGCAGGGCGATCGCGATCGCGTTCTCCACGAGCGCCCCCTCCGCCGGGGCCGGGCCGCCGAGCACGCCCGGGATCGCCGCCAGCGCCGGGTCGCCGAGGTACAGCTTGCGCGGCCGCCTAAGCGCTGGCCCGTCCTGGCGCTTGCCGTCGCGCTGGTGCAGGGCGATCAGCGCGAACGACGCCGCGAGGACGTCGACGTAGGCCGCGGCGGTGGCCCGGCTGACGTCGAGCTCGTGCGCGAGCGTCCCGGTGTCGGTCATCGACGACAGCGCGACCACGGTCCTCGCGAGGAGCTTGCGCAGGACGAGGTCGCTGCGCGACAGGCGCCGCGCGTCGGCGGAGATGCCCCGCCAGAGCTCGGTCACGGTGGCGTCGGCCACGCGCCCGTCGAGGAGCATGTCCGTGACGGGGGCCGGGAGCCCGCCGCAGCGGACGTACTCCCCCAGGTACTGGTCCAGCTCGGACGTGCGCAGGCTCGCGGCCTCGACCGCGGCGCGCCCGCCGGTTGTCAGGAGGTCCGCCAGCGCGATCCCGGACTCCGGCACTGCGGCGGGGCCGCGGGCGGCGGCGTAGTCGCGGAAGCTCATCGGCATGTGCAGCCGGTCGAGCGGGCGGTGCCATCGCCCGCGACGGCCGTGCAGGAGGTCCGCCGACGCCGCGAGGTCGTACGCGGAGGATCCCGTAAGGAGCACGGTCGCGGAGCGGAACGCCCGGTCGTGCTCGCGCAGGTAGACGATTGGGCGCGCCCACTCCGGGACGAAGGTCAGCTCGTCGAGGACGAACAGCCAGTCGCCGGGGGCGTCAGGCCAGAGGCGCAGGACGAGCTCGACGGCTTCGCGCAGCTCGTCGGCGGTGGTGACGGTCTGGAGCGAGAGGAAGCACGTGCGGCGGGCCTGCCCGGCCGCGACGCGGTCGGCGATCAGGCGCTTGGCGAGCGTCGTCTTGCCGCTCTGGCGCAGGCCGCGCAGGGTGAACACGGCGCCCGAGGCGAGGTCGTCAGGGTCGAGCGGGCGGGGATCCCAGCGGAATGGCGCCCCGGCGGCCGCGGCGAGGTGCGGGTCGTCCGCGGGCCGCCAGCCCGAGTTTGTCCACCACGGGTTCAGCGAGTTGACCTGGTCGCGTGTCAGCATGCGTAGATGTTACGAGACGGCAGGGCTTCTGGCAATCCAGTATTGCAGGATCGGAGTGCTCCGAACCAGCGAGCGGGACATTCAGGTGCCGGCGGTGCAAGATGGCGGGGGCCAGCGGGCCGAATCCACGCACGAATCGGGTGCTGGAGGGGATCTGGTCGGGGCGAGAGGATTTGAACCAACGGTTCCCACGCCGAGGATCGTGCTTCCCGACGCGGTGCGGAGAGCCTTGCGCTGCGTCTCTTGAGATCACGCTCGCAGACGGCGCCGCGACCATGCACGGGGACGACGTCCGTCCTGGACCCTTGGGCTATGGTGGCGGCATGAAGCGCGCACTTGGCGTCGGGCTGGCAGCTGGGGTCGCAGCTGCTCTAACCGCCCAGCTGGTACGAACCCGACCACCGGTGTCGCTGGAAGAGCAGGTCGCGAGTGGGTTGCGGGATCGAGCGTGCGGTTGGTGGGTCCGGCTCGTCTTCGATTCCTTCGGCTACCTGGAGACTGATTTCGGGTACTCGCTCGCCGAAGTCCGGTTGCACTTCAGGGGCAACTACATCCAGTACCGGGGGCCCGTGTACGAGTTCGTGACCGAGTACGACCCGGACGACACCCAATCGATCCACGCGAACTTGTGGCTCGTGGCGGATCTCGACCCAGAAGGACAGGGCGAGGGGATTAGGTTCCCGCGCGTCCTCGATGTCAACCGCTTGCTCCTGGCGCGAAATCCCGACCTCCCGTTGGCGGCCCCAATGCCGTCCCACCTTGATCGGGCCACGGTCTCGGACGCCATCGCCACCTGGGCGCGGGGCCTGCGCGAGCTGGCACCGGACGTCCTCGCCGGAGCCTGGCCCGAGGACGTCGCGACGCCCTGATCCTGGCGTCATCAGCGCACGCTCGCAGAGCCGAGCGATACGTCTCTCCGCTACCCCTTCAGCCGTTAGGGGGTGTTGTGGCGTTACGCGTGCGGTCGTGGCAAAAGTGTCAAGGCTGGACTTTGGGTCCGGGTGCGGTGACCGGAGCGGGGTTCACAGCCGGGTTGCCGGGGCCGCACTCCTGGTTCTTGCCGCAAGTGAGATCGACACCGGCCGGGGCGTTCGGATCGTGCTTCGACGGACCGGTGATCCCTACAGCAGCGGGAGGGGCGGCCAAGATCAGCGACGCCGCTAGGACGGCGATGATCGCCGCTGCGACCAGAGCGGCCGCGACAACCGCGATCAGCCTGGGACCACTCGCCCTGAATGCGTCGGCCTGCAACATCGGGACTCTCCTTGGGTGTTGGGTCCTAGTGGAGATTGGTCCACTACCCGGAGCCGGTCAAGGGCCGCCGCGCGCGAGCGCCAGCGAGCGGGTGGACGCGGCGGGCGACCGCAGGTCGCGCACCCTTGACGGGCGGCGGCACGCGCGCACGATGGAATGAGTGGCCGCCAGGGGCGGCCGCTCCAAGCCCAGGGCTGAACCGCACTGGGTTCCGTGGAGGCTCGAGTGATTGGGTTTCAGGCGGCCTCG
>JBAXFC010000178.1:0-7201 GCA_037140135.1 Chloroflexota bacterium | reverse complement strand
GGTGATCACGTCCCCTGCGGTGGCCTCGATGTCCGCCGAGAAGGCGCCGTCGTCATCCGTGGTCGCGAAGAAGTTCGCGTAGCTGCCGGCGACCGAGATGGTGACCTCGATGCCGGCGACCGGCGCCCCGTCGCGGACGACCGACCCGGAGACGGTCACCGGATCGGCTGCGAGGGCCGCCGACGGCGCCACCAGCAGCGCGACCAGCAGCCCTGCGGCGAGGAGCGGAAGGCGGGCGAGGCGCATGTGACGACTCCGGCGGGGAGGTGCATCGACCACGGTAGTCCGTGCGCAGCCGGAGCGCCACCACCGACCGACCTGCCGGCGCAGGCCTTCAGGCGGGGGGCGGCTCGCTGACACCCCAGCCGGCGTCCACCGCGACCACCTGGCCGGTCACCATCCGCGCCTCCCCTGAGAGGAGGTGGAGCGCCGTGGCGGTCACGGCCTCGGCGTCGATCGGTCCGCCGGCCAGCGGCTGCTTGCCCGCGAGGTAGGCGGCGATCGTGGTGTCCTCCTGGGCCCGCCGGCTCATCGGCGTCGCGACCAGGGACGGAGCGATCGCGTTGACGCGGATCCGGTGTGGGCCGTAGTACGCCGCGAGCGACCGCGCGAGGCTGTCGATGGCGCCTTTCGAGGCGGCATAGGCGTGGGTGGCGAAGAACGCGGGGGCCGGGTGCGCGGCCAGCTGCGAGGACATCAGCAGCAGTGCGCCCCGCATCCCGTCCCCATCGGGCTCCTGGACCAGCATCCGGCGGACGGCTGCCCGGGCGACCAGGAACTGGCTTGTGGCGTTGGCCGCCATCACCGTCTCCCAGCCGGCGAGCGTGGCCTCGTGGAGTGGTCCGTCGCCGAAGCGCCGCCCCGAGATGCCGGCCACGCCGTAGACCGCGTCCAGCCGCCCGAAGGCGTCATCGAAGGCGTCGAAGGCCGCCTCGACCTCGGCCTCCACGGAGAGGTCCGCCGCCTGCGATGCGAACCGTCCGCCCGCCGCGGCAACCGCCTCCCCAAGCGCCGCCAGGTGCTCCGCGCTCCGCGAGACGGCGAACACCGCGCCGCCCTCGGCCGCGATCGCCCGGGCCGCGGAGGCGGCCATCCCCGTGGAGCCCGTGACCAGGATGGTGCGACCCGCGAACCGACCGCTCATCGTGCCTCCTCGGGAGCCTGGAACTCGAGTGGCTCGAGGACTGCCCCGCCGAGCGCCAGGCGTTCACGCAGGAGCCCCGTGGAGACCTGGCGCGGCGTGATCCCGACTGCTGCGGCAAGGGCGGCGGCGGTGCCGGCAGCCTCGCCCATCGCCATGCAGGTCGCCATCGAGCGCGCCGACGCATGGGCGTCGTGGGTGGCCGAGAAGCAGCGCCCCGCGACCAGCAGGCCCTCCACCCCTGCAGGCAGGAGCGTCCGGTACGGGATCCCGTAGACCCCGGCCTCGCCCACGTAGCGCCACGCCGTGTCGGCGCCGGAGCCGTGGTCCTCGATCGGCGCCCCGCACAGGGCGATCTCGTCGGGGAAGCGCCGGCCTGCCAGCACGTCCTCCCTCGTGAGCCGGTAGTCGCCGTGGACCCGGCGGCTCTCCCGGACCCCGATCGCGGGGCTGGTGGCCACGATCGCCGACCGCTCGAAGCCCGCCACGCGGTCCCGCAGGAAGCGGTGGTACTCCACGACCTGGCGCCGGCCCGCGACCTCGGCCCGGGTCAGCTGCCCGGGGTCCGTGGCGTCCACGTCCGGGACGCGCGTCATGTGGACCAGGATCACCCCTTCGGCGGGGGTCCGGTGCCAGGACCCCTCGATCCGTGGCAGGCGGTAGGCGCCCTCGGCCACGGCCTCGGCCATCAGCCGCCACAGCTCCTTCCTGGGCACGGCCGCCGCCCGATCCGTGTCCACGTTGGCCACCTTGAACAGCGTGGACAGGGCCTGCACGGCCCCGCCGTCGGACGGCGCGTCATGGGGCACGCCTGCCAAGGCGCACACGTCGGCGTCACCGGACGCGTCCACGAACGCGGAGGCCTCCACCCACCGCTCGCCGCCCTTGTTCCAGATCCGGATTGCGGCCAGGCGGCCGTCCTCGACGCGGGTGCCGGTGACCCAGGTGTGCAGCAGGAGGTCGGCACCCGCCGCCTCGGCCAGCTGCTCCCAGAGGACCTTGAGCGCCTCGGGGTCGTAGGTGACGCCCGTGCCCGCGCCGTAGGTGTTGGGACGCCTGAACGCCGCGCCGTCCGCCGTGAGGCGCTCCGCCACCTCCCAGCCGATGCCGCCCGCAACCCGCCGCGGCCGGTCACCGGGTGTCCAGAACGCGTAGAAGGTGTCGAGGACGGCGGTCGAGGTGCCACCCATGAAGCCGAGCCGGTCCACGAGCAGGGTGCTCGCGCCTGCACGCGCAGACGCGATGGCGGCGACGGAGCCCGCCGAGCCTGCGCCCGCCACCACGACGTCGTACCGGTCCCTCACGCTGCGCCGCCATCCGGCATCGCGTAGAGGCGGGCGGGGTTCGCCACCAGGATCCGGGCAGCCGCCTCCTCGCCGAGCCGTCGTCGCAGCCTGGGCACGAAGGTGGCCATCAGGTAGCGAAGGCCGGGCCCCCCGTCATAGGCCCGGAGGTGGTCCTTCGTGCCGAGGTCCAGGCCCAGCACGATCCGGTCGAGGTGCCCGGCGGCGGCAACCGCCTCGATCAGCGCCAGCAGCGTGCTGTCGGGGTGGTACTTGGTCCGGCCCACCGTGTCGTACTCGAGGGTGACGCCGCGCGCCGCGATCTCGGCATGCAGCTCGGGGTCCGGGTTGCGGTCGAGGTGGGCGAGGGCGATGCGGTCCGGGCTCGCGCCGGCGGCCTCGAGGAGGTCCACGATCTCGTGCGCGGCCGTGCCGACCTCACTGTGGACGAGGATCGCGGCGCCGGTCGCGGCCGACGCCCCGCCGATCGCCTCGAGGCGCCGCCGCTCGGCGATGGTCACGCGGTGGTACGAGGCGCCGCCCTTGATCGCACCGGCGCGGGCGGCGTCCGGCGGCAGCGCCGGGTCGTCCCAGTCCGACGGGTGCATGCCCGTCCGGAGGTCGGCGAGGATCCGGTCCGCGAGGAGCTCCACGGATGCCTCATAGACCCAGTGACCGTCCGGGTAGTGGGCGTCGCGGTGGTAGCCCGATGCCCCGACGACCTGGACCCCCGTTGCCCGGGCGATGCGGCGCAGGCCCGCGGGGCGCCGTCCGAGCCCGATGGGCGTCATCTCGACGAGGGTGCCGAGGCCGCTTGCCCGGCCCTCCTCGACCTCCGCGATCGCGCGCTCCTCGTCGGTCATCGCCTGGCCGCGCAGAGCCGGCGAGTCGATGAGCAGGTGCTCGTGCGCATCGACCACGCCGAGCGCCTCCACCGGCACGGGCCCCAGAACGGTGACGACGTGCCCTTCGGCCACGGTGACGACGTGCCCTTCGGCCACGGTGATGACGTGCCCTTCGGCCACGGTGTCTCCATCAGCGGTGCGGCCGGTCCAGGTCGGGCCCCGCGCCCGCCGGAAGTGTACCCGCGGCCCGTGCGCACGCCCGCGCATACAAGTCGTTCGCGGCCGGGTATCGTTCACATGGGCCCGGGCGCCGCCTGCCTTCGGGTTGTCCTACATGCAGGGTCCAACTAGACCTATACGGAGCGTCGTATCCGACCGGCATCCTTTCCTCGGACTCCGGAAGTGGAGCCCGGATCGGACCCGATTGCCACGACAAGGGCCGCCTGTCCAACGTTCTGTTCCCGGAGCTGTGCTCGTGAGCATCACCATCGCCGTCGCCGATGACCACGCAGTCGTGCGTGAGGGCGTCGTCCGAATCCTGACCGAGGCGCCGGATCTGACCGTCGTCGGGGCGGCAGCATCGGGCGACGAGCTTGTCGGACTGATCCTCCAGGGCCTGCGTCCGGGCGTCGCCCTGATCGACCTCCAGATGCCTGGTGGCGGTCTGGACCTCGTGGCCCGCCTGCACGAGCTCCGCCCCGAGCTCCGCCTCCTCGTCTACTCCATGCACCCGGAGCAGCAGTACGCCGTCCGGTGCCTCTCGGCCGGCGCGTCGGGGTACCTGGGCAAGGGCTGTCCTCCGCAGGAGCTGATCGACGCGATCCGCACGGTCTCCGAGGGTCGCCGCTACATCAGCGAGACTGTGGCCGAGGTTCTTGCGACGTACGTGATCGACGGTCCGGTCGAACGCCCGCACGAGCGGCTCTCCAACCGCGAGTACGAGGTCTTCCGCCGCCTTGCCGGGGGCGAGAGCTCGGGCGAGATCGCCGAGGCCCTGGGCCTCTCCGTGAAGAGCGTCAGCACCTACCGCGCCCGGGTCCTCGAGAAGCTCCACGTCGCGCGCAATGCGGATCTCACCCGCTACGCCCTGGAGCACGACCTCCTCGACTGACGCGAGCCTGACACGCGTAGGACTCCTCCGACAGGCAGGGTGGTGTGATCCCGGTGCGACAGTCCTGTACGCCGATAGAGCCGCCCCTCCCGGCACGCGATAGTCCATCTGCGACCCCCGCCGACAGGTCGGGGACGACGCGATAGCGGACCTTCCTCCCCCCCGGGGTCCGTCATCGTGACCCCGACGCGACGCCGAGAACAGGATGTGGGACGGGTACTCCCTGCAGCCTGTCGTCGCGTCGGGGCCTCTTTCTTTTCGGAGCGGCAGATGACCGCCCCGGGGGCTGGCGCCGGAGCACGATCGTGCTGGTGCACAACCTGGTGAGCTACGCACTTGAGCGACGCCTGGCGCTGTTGCTCGTGCTGGCCGTCGCGCTCGCCGCCGTCTCCCTCGCGGGCATCCCCCTCAGTCTCGAGCCCTGACCGACCGCCGCCGCGCGCCCGCCCCTCCGTGAGGGTTTCCCGGCATCGCGCCAGCGGAACTGCGAACGCTCGTCGCCTCCCGCCTACTGCGCGGCACCCCGGCCGGGCACACCATCGTCCTGCCCGGAGGCATCCAACCCGCTCTGGAGCTGCAGATGCAGACCGCAACGCCCCGCAACCCGGAGTCCCCTGACACCGACGCAGAGCTCGGCCAGGGCATGGCCGAGTACGCGCTGATCCTGTCCCTGGTGGCCGTCACGGCGATCGTCGCCCTGGTCTTCATCGGCACCGCCATCAGCACCACCCTCACCTCGATCGGCCGCGCGCTCTAGCCGTTCCCACCCCCGATCAGGGGACAGCATCGCGCCACTCGGGCCCGTACACTGCAGGTCGCGACACCGGTAGCGGGGATTCCCACGACCGCGCAGCAGCTTGGTGAGCCCGGGCAATGATTCGACTCTTCGTCGTGGACGACCACGCGGTCGTCCGGCAGGGGATTCTGCGGATCATCGCCGACGTTCCGGACTTCGTCCTGGTCGGCGAGGGATCGGACGCCGCCGACACGCGCAGGCTCTCGCTGACGACCGAGGCGGATGTCTGCGTCCTGGACCTCGCGATGCCCGGTGGCGGCGTGGAGTTCGTCGCCGAGCTGCACGAGCTCCGGCCGCGCCTGCGGATCCTCGTGTTCTCGATGCATCGGGAGGAGCAGTACGCGCTCCGGGTGCTGGGGGCGGGCGCCGCCGGCTTCCTTGGCAAGGGCTGCCCGCCCGAGGAGCTGCAGACCGCGATCCGCTCTGTGGCCGGCGGCAAGCGGTACCTTTCCGAGACGGTCGCGGAGCTGCTCGCGGAGCGGCTCCTGGACGGCCCGCCGGATCTCGCCCATGAACGGCTCTCGCGGCGCGAGTTCGAGGTCTTCCAGCGTCTTGCCCGCGGCGAGGGCTCCAGCGAGATCGCCGAGACGCTGGGCCTCTCGGTCAAGAGCATCTCCACCTACCGCGCCCGCGTTCTCGAGAAGCTGGGTCTCCAGCGCAACGCGGACCTGACCCGGTACGCGGTGGAGCACGGCCTGTTCGACTAGCGCCCCACCGGCTTTGCAGCGCTGGTCCCGTCGGACGTGGCGAACCACTTCGCCCCCTGCGTCGGCTGATTGCGGGCCGTTCGGCAGGGGAGGACCGGCCCGCACGGCGCCACGCTAGGCCCATGGCAGCACCCGTCCGAGGGGATGGCCGCGTCCCGGCCGCCAGCGATCCCGAGCCCGCCCGCCGCATCCTCGTGGACGGCGTGGTCCAGGGCGTCGGCTTCCGGCCGTTCGTCTGGCGCCTGGCCACCGAGCTCGGCCTCGCCGGCCGCGTCCGCAATGCCGCAGGGCGGGTGGAGATCGAGGCCGCCGGCCCCGCCCCGGACCTCGACGCGTTTGCCCGGCGCCTGCGTGCCGATGCGCCGCCACGGGCCCGCGTGGAGCGCGTCACCGTGGCTTCGCTGGATGGGGAGGCGGCCACCGGCCTGCCGCGCCCCTTCGCCATCGACGAGAGCATCGTCGCCGCCACGGCGGACCGCCTCTTCCCGCCCGACATCGCCACCTGCGACGACTGCCTCGCAGAGCTCGCCGACCCGACCGACCGCCGCCACGGCTACCCGTTCATCAACTGCACCAACTGCGGCCCTCGGGCGACGATCATCGAGGAGCTCCCGTACGACCGCGCCCAGACGACGATGCGCGCCTTCCCGCTCTGTGCAGCCTGCGAGCGCGAGTACCGCGATCCCGCCGACCGCCGCTTCCACGCCGAGCCCGTGGCCTGCCCGGCCTGCGGTCCGCAGCTCTCCTGGCGGCCTGCGGGCGCGCCGGCCCCGGTTGCGACCCGCGGGGAGGCGCTCGGCCTCGCGGTGGCGGCCCTGCGTGCCGGTGCCGTCCTCGCGATCAAGGGCCTCGGCGGCTATCACCTCGCCT
The DNA here is from genome assembly GCA_037140135.1 of Chloroflexota bacterium. Classification (GTDB taxonomy): domain Bacteria; phylum Chloroflexota; class Limnocylindria; order Limnocylindrales; family CSP1-4; genus CAIXZV01. The sequence continues at coordinate 448 of JBAXFC010000178.1, read as the reverse complement.
GCGATGCCACTGACGATGGGGCCGTGCGCAGGCTGCGCGATCGGAAACGCCGCTGGTCCAAGCCGTTCGCCGTGATGGTCCGCGACACGGCCGCGGCCGGTCGCCTGTGCCGCATCGGCACCCTCGAGCGACGGCTCCTCGAGGGGCCCGCGCGCCCGATCGTCCTGCTCGAGGCGCGTCGGAACGGCGACCCCCGACTCGCCCCGTCGGTCGCCACCGGCAACCGCCGCCTCGGCGTCTTCCTGCCCTACACGCCGCTCCACCACCTGCTGCTCGAGGCCGTCGGCCGGCCCATCGTGCTCACGTCGGGCAACCTGACCGACGAGCCGCTGGCCACCGACGACGACGACGCCCGCACCCGCCTCGCCGGCCTCGCCGACGGGTTCCTCGCCCACGACCGGGTGATCAGTGCCCGCTACGACGACACCGTCACCCGGGTGGTCGCCCG
>JBAXFC010000177.1:0-7246 GCA_037140135.1 Chloroflexota bacterium | reverse complement strand
GTCGTTGCGCACGTCTCGGTCTCGTGGCTGGTGGGGCGCACCTCCACGAGGGTAATCCCGCCATCCCGTGGCGGCCGTCGTCGCGGGCGACCATCGCCGGTAGGACCATCCATCGTGCCGTCCTTCCCCCGACGCCCAGGGCCTCCTCCCCACCGACACGGGATCGGGACCGACGGCCCGTGCCTCGCCCGTCCCACGCTACGATCCCGGCCATGCCCCTCGACACCCTGTCCGACGAGCTGATCGACGGCTACCACCGCTTCCGCGCGAGCCGCTACCCGGTAGAGCACGAGCGGTACCTGCGCCTCGCGACGGACGGCCAGCGGCCCGCCACGATGGTCATCGCCTGCTCGGACTCGCGCTCGGGGCCGGAGACCGTGTTCGACGCCGTGCCCGGCGAGCTGTTCGTGGTCCGCAACGTGGCCGCCCTGGTCCCGGTCTACGCCCCGGACACGCACAGCCACGCCGCGAGCGCCGCGCTCGAGTACGCGGTCCTTGCCCTCGGCGTGCGCTCGATCCTCGTCATGGGCCACGGCCGCTGCGGCGGGGTTGCCGCCGCCTTCGACGACGCCGCGCCGCTGACCACGACCGACTTCATCGGCACCTGGGTCGCCCCGCTCAGGGACCTCGCGGCCGAGCTCTCCCCAGACGACTGGGCCGATCCCGCCCGGAGCCGCCGCGAGCTCGAGTTCCGCAGCATCGAGCAGTCCGTGGTCAACCTCACGACCTTCCCGTGGATCCGGTCCCGCGAGAAGGCGGGCACGCTGCTCCTGGCCGGCTGCTGGTTCGATATCGCCGCCGGCGAGCTGTGGGCGATGACCCCGGGCGGCTGGGACCAGGTCCAGGACGCCTGACGCCTACCCGGCCTTCTTCACGAGGACCGTGCTCGTGGCGCCCGTGCCCCAGGCGTTCTTCGCGCGGACGCGGAGCTCGTAGGTGGTGCCGCTGGTGAGCCCGGTGACGACCGCGGACCTGGTGGTCTTCACGCCGTCGGCGAAGGTCTTCCAGGCGGTGGTGCCCTTCTTGCGGTACTCGATGATGTAGTCCGTCACGGCCGAGCCGTTGGTGGTCGCGGGCGCCGCCCAGGTGAGCGTCACCTTCTTCGCGCCGGACGTCCCGGCCAGGGAGCGCGGGACCGAGGGGGCCGCGGGCAGGCCGAAGGCGGCGATGCCATTGGCGCCAGGGACGCCGCCCATCGTGTTGAAGGTTCCCGCGACGTACAGCGTCCGACCGATGATCTCGACATCCCGAACCTTGCCCCACAGCGTGCCGGGGCTGCCAAGCGCGAGCCATGCCGATCCATTCCACGCGGCAACCCCGGTCAAGCTGGCATTGCCCAAGGCCGAGTAGAAGTCGCCGCCCACGACGACCATCGAGCCGTAGAGCGAGATGTCGCGCACGGGGACCTCGCCCGGCAGGTAGGAGTTCAGGGCCCCATCCGTCTTCGAGGCGTTGGGGCCGAGGTGCTTCCAGGCAGCGCCGGTCCACTCGATGATCTGATCCGCAAGCGGATCCCCGTACAGGTCGGAGAACTCACCGCCGAAGACGACGCGGGTCCCCGCGACGGCGATCGCGCGGACGTGGCCGTTGTGGACCCCCGTCTGGGACTCGTCGAGGGCCTTCCATCCGGTGACTCCGTCGGAGACGGCGATCAGGTCGGCAGCAGCATCACCGCCCGCGTCCTGGAAGTACCCGCCGATGAACACGCGACCGTCCGGGGGAGCAGCGATGGCGGTGACCGGCTGGTTCACGTCGCCCGGGAAGCCGACGGCCGACCAGGTCGTACCGGTGAGTGCCGCGATGTGATCGAACCCGCTGTGGTTGCCTGCACTCGTGAAGGAGCCTCCCACGTACAGGGTGCCGGCCCTGGAGGCGAGGGCCATCACCTCGCCGGTGACCTTGCCCCGCCCGCTCCACGCGGTGCCGTTCCAGGCCGCCAGGTAGTCGATGCCTGACACGCCAGCAGCACCGGTGAACAGCCCGCCGACGAACAGGACGCCGTTGACCCAGGCGATGGCGTTGATGGATCCGCCGGCGAACGCCCCGTCGCCGGCCCCGTTCGAGCCGAGGCCATGGCAGTCTCCGGTCGCCGGGTCGTACACCACGATGGCGTCCGCGGTTGGATCGCCGCAGGCGTCGGCAAATGCACCGTACACGTAGAGTCTGCCGTCCGCCGCGAACCGCGCCCCGTAGCCGGCGCCCACGTCCATCAGGAGCGGCGCGGCCGGGCCGACGCGTGCCCATGCCCCGGTCATCGGCGGAGTGGCGGCACCCGCGACCCCGGCGACCAGGAGGGATGCCATTGCGGCGGCGACCAGGACCGGCCCGAAACGTGAGCGCATCAACGAAGCCTCTCTCCCGACTGTGCAGTTCGAACCCGGACCATACGAGATCGGTCGCGCACTTGCGCACCCGTGCCGCGGCCGGTCGCCTGCTTGTGCACGACGTCGACCGGTCATCGGCCGATGGCCGTCGCGGCCTTCCCGGTGAGACAGGTCTACGATTGCGACATGAGCGCCACCCACCCCTCCCCGTCCATCGACCAGACGCCGGAATGGCGTGCGCTTGCGGAGCACCAGGCCGCGGTCCGCGATCTCCACCTGCGCGACCTGTTCGCCGCCGATCCGGGCCGGGCGGAGCGCTGCACCGCCGAGGGCGCGGGCCTCTTCCTCGACTACTCCAAGCACCGGATCACGGCCGAGACCCTCGCCCTGCTGGTGGCGCTCGCGCGCGCCGCGGGCGTGGAGCGCCGGCGGGACGCGATGTTCGCGGGTGAGCGGATCAACGTGACCGAGGACCGCGCGGTGCTCCACACGGCGCTCCGGGCGCCGGAGGACGCGCGGGTGATCCTCGACGGCCACGATGTCGTGGGGGACGTGCACGCGGTCCTCGACTCGATGGCCGCCTTCGCGCTCCGCGTGCGCAGCGGCGAGTGGACGGGCTTCACGGGCAAGCGGATCCGGAACGTCGTCAACATCGGCATCGGCGGGTCCGACCTGGGCCCCGCGATGGCCACCGAAGCGTTGCGCAACTACTCGGACCGCTCGATGCGCTTCCGGTTCGTGTCCAACGTCGATGGCACGGACATGCGCGACGCCCTCATCGACCTCGACGCCGCCGAGACGCTGTTCATCGTCAGCAGCAAGACCTTCACGACGCTCGAGACGCTGACCAACGCCGGGACCGCGCGCGACTGGCTGGTCGCGGGGCTCGGCGATGAGACCGCTGTCGCGAAGCACTTCGTGGCGGTCTCCACCAACGAGGCCAAGGTCCACGAGTTCGGCATCGACACCGCCAACATGTTCGGCTTCTGGGACTGGGTGGGCGGCCGGTACTCGATGGATTCGGCAATCGGCCTCTCGCTCATGGTGGCCGTGGGCCCGGACGACTTCCGCGAGCTGCTCGCAGGCTTCCACGCCATGGACGATCACTTCCTGGCCGCGCCGCTCGACCAGAACCTGCCCGTGCTCATGGCCCTCCTGGGCATCTGGTACGGCAACTTCTTCGGCTTCGACACCCACGCCGTGCTGCCGTACAACCAGGAGCTCAGCCGCTTCCCGGCGTACCTGCAGCAGCTGGACATGGAATCCAACGGCAAGTCGGTCCGGCTCGATGGGACGCGGGTGACCTACGGGACGGGCCCGATCGTCTGGGGCACCGCCGGCACCAACGGCCAGCACGCCTACTACCAGCTGCTCCACCAGGGCACCCGGATCGTGCCCGCCGACCTGATCGGCTTCGTGAACCCCACCACCGAGATCGGCGGCCACCACGACCTGCTGGTGTCCAACCTGATCGCGCAGGCCGAGGCGTTCGCGTTCGGCAAGACGCGCGATGAGGTGGTCGCGTCCGGCACACCCGCACACCAGGTGAATGCCCGCGTCTTCGACGGCAACCGGCCCACGTCAGTGCTGTTCGCGGACAAGCTGACGCCGCGGATCCTCGGCGCCCTTGTCGCGCTCTACGAGCACAAGGTGTTCGTGCAGGGTGTGATCTGGGGGATCGACTCGTTCGACCAGTGGGGCGTGGAGCTGGGCAAGGTGCTGGCCATGCGGATCGCGGCCGAGCTGACGGCCGTCGCGGACCCGGTGGCCAACGACCACGACACCTCGACGATGGCGCTCGTGCGCCGCTTCCGGGACCGGCGGGTGCGCGGATAGGCGCCGCCTCCGGGCGGCCACGATCGTGATTCGATGCTGGCCGATTCGTGCCGGGCTCTGCTACCATCCGCATTCGCGCTCCGGGTTCCTCTCGCCCGCGCGCGTCTCGATTTGACATGTCTTGAACGACACACACGGAACGGAGATCAGCCACTTTGGCTAGAACGCCCCGTAAATGGCAGGGCGCTCGCAACCCGTCCGGGCTGAAGCGCGTCCGCCAGGCTGAGCGCCGGCACGCGATCCTGCAGCCCCGGCGGTCCGCGGCGAAGACCCTCGTTGCCAAGGCCGTCTCGGTCGCGACCGCGCAGCCGGAAGGCGTCGATGTCGGCGCCACGCTGAGCGAGGCCATCTCGGCCCTTGACCGCGCCGCGAAGACCGGCGCCATCCATCCCAACGCCGCCGCTCGCCGCAAGAGCCGGCTCGTCAAGAAGGTCAATGCCGCCGTGAGCGGTGCGACCGTGGTGAGCTCGGGTCACGTCGCGAAGTCCACCGGCAAGGCCGCCGCGCTCAAGGCCGCCAAGGCCCGCATCGCAGCCGGCAAGGCCGTCAAGGCCAAGGGCGCGCAGACCGCCGCCGGCAAGGCGAAGGCCGCGCTGTCCAAGACGACTCGTGCGGAGGCTCCGGCCGCCGCTCCGGTCGCCGCCGCTCCGGCTGCGAAGCCTGCCGCCAAGGCGACCAAGGCCGCTGCCGCCAAGGCGACCAAGGCCGCGCCGAAGGCTGCTGCCGCCAAGGCTCCGGCCAAGGCTGCTGCTGCCAAGGCCGCCCCGAAGGCCGCTGCCGCCAAGGCTCCGGCCAAGGCCGCTGCTGCCAAGGATGCTGCGAAGCCGGCCGCCGCGAAGACCCCGAAGGCCGACAAGCCCAAGTAGTCGTCGCGCTCACCGCGCACTGCAAGACGCCCCGGTCCCCGACCGGGGCGTTTTCGATTCCCCTGGCATGGGGCGCAGGCACACGTGCGCCGGGGCTACGGGAAACGCCCCGGTCGGGGACCGGGGCGTCATCGGGACTGCGAGCGATGCGTCAGGCCGCGACGGCCGCGGTCTCGGGCTTGCGGCGGTTCGTGACGCCGAACATGAGACCACCGGCCACCGCCCCGCCAACCGAGAGGACGAACGTCATCCCGGCCGTCGAGAGCTGCTGGCTCCAGTAGAACGCGGAGAACGAGGCCGCGTCCACGACCCCGTGCGAGGCCAGCTCCGGCCCCTGCGGCGACGCGAAGTACCGCTGGTAGACGCAGTCGGCGCCGGTGGTGCAGGAGATCGGGCCGCCCATCGAGGCATCCCGGTACCCGGCGTCAAGGTTGAAGAACAGCGCCTTCACGCCCAGGAACAGCACTGCGTAGGTGATGCCGGTGATGAGCCCGGCGTACAACGCGTTGAGCAGGACCCGTCGCCACGGACCGCCGGCCCGCTCGGATCGCGCGTTCGCGTAGTAGCCGATGAGCAGGCCCGCGGGCAGGGAGAGGTACCAGTAGACGGGCTCGATCGGGATCACCAGCAGGAACGAGACGCCGATGGTGACCGCCATGCCGAGCCCGACCATGGCCGCCGTCCGGGCGCCGCGGTCGATGAACCGGCTCACGGCGCGTCCCCCTCGCGGAGGGCGCGCCGTGCGCTGGACGAGCAGCTGGGACGCTTGCTCAAGTTCTAGAGGATCCCGCGGCCGGCAGCGCCCGAGAGCGCCGCTCGACCCAGGTACCGGGCGTCCTCGCCCAGCTCGTCGGCGATGCGGAGCAGCCGGTTGTACTTCGCGACGCGCTCCGAGCGGGACGGGGCGCCGGTCTTGATCTGCCCGGTGCCCATGGCCACGACGAGGTCCGAGATCGTGGTGTCCTCGGTCTCACCGGAGCGGTGGGACACGATGGACGCCCAGCCGGCGCGGCGCGCGAGCTCGATGGCATCCATCGTCTCGGTCAGCGTGCCGATCTGGTTGAGCTTGATCAGGACCGCGTTGGCGGCCTTCTCGGTGATGGCGCGGCGGATGCGCTCGACGTTGGTCACCAGCAGGTCGTCGCCGACCAGCTGGATCTTGTCACCGAGGCGCTCGGTGATCAGCTTCCAGCCTTCCCAGTCGTCCTCGGCGAGGCCGTCCTCGATCGAGATGATGGGATAGCGGGAGCACCAGTCGGTCCAGAGGTCCACGACCTCGCCGGACTCCAGGGTGCGGTTCTCCCTGGCCAGGACGTAGCGGGTGGGCTTGCCGTCCACGCCGGAACCGGGCTCGACGAGCTCGGTGATGGCCGGGTCGAGCGCGATGCCGATCTCGTCGCCCGGCTTGTAGCCGGCCTTCTCGATGGCCCGCAGGATGACCTCGACCGCCTCCCGGCTGGACTTGAGGGACGGCGCAAAGCCTCCCTCGTCGCCCTGCCCGGTGGAGTAGCCCTGGTCGTGCAGGATCGTGCGCAGCGCAGCGAAGATCTCGGCCCCGGCGCGGAGCGCCTCCGGGAAGGAGGCGAGCCCCACCGGCATCACCATGTACTCCTGGAAGTCCGTGGAGTCCTGGGCGTGCTTGCCGCCGTTGAGGATGTTGAACATCGGGACCGGCAGGACCCGGGCACCAACGCCGCCGATCCAGCGGTACAGCGGCATCTCGTAGGACGAGGCGGCCGCATGGGCGCAGGCGAGGGAGACGCCCAGGATCGCGTTCGCGCCCAGCTCCGCCTTGTTGGGCGTGCCGTCGAGCTCGAGCAGGACGTTGTCGATGCCGGCCTGGTCCGCGGCGTCGAAACCGAGGATCGAGGGGCCGATGCGCTCGGTGACGTTGGCGACCGCGGTCAGGACGCCCTTGCCGCCGAAGCGGCCCTTGTCGCCGTCACGCAGCTCCACGGCCTCGTGGGCCCCGGTGCTGGCGCCGGACGGGACCGCGGCCCGGCCGAGGCTGCCGTCCTCGGTGACGACATCGACCTCGATGGTCGGGTTGCCCCGGGAATCGAGGATCTCGCGGGCGTCGATCCAGGCGATGGTGGTATCGCTCACTTGGCAGCCTCCCGGTCCAGGAGGACCGTCACGCCCGGCAGCTCGCGCCCCTCGAGGAATTCGAGGGAGGCACCGCCGCCGGTGCTGATATGGGTCATCTTGTCGGCGAGGCCC
>JBAXFC010000176.1:0-7248 GCA_037140135.1 Chloroflexota bacterium | reverse complement strand
GGAGCTTGCGCACGCCGAGCTGCGTGAACACCGCGGCCAGCCGTGCGATCTCCTCGAACGTGAGCACCATGTCGTGCGCGAGGAAGGCGAAGTCACGCCCGAAGACCTCGGCCGGCATGCAGTAGGGGCATCGGAAGTTGCAGCGGTCGGTGACTGAGATCCGCAGATCGCGGAGCGCCCGTCCCAAGCGGGCGCCGAGGCCGGGACGGCCGTCGAAGGAGGTCTCCGGAGGAGCAGCCACACCCACTGGCGACGGGTCGCCGGTGGCGGGCGGCAGGGTCAGGGCGTCGTCGGCATCGGGCTCCATCCCCGCATGGTAGCCCCTTGCGGCTGAGGGCCTTCCGGCCCGCGCCGAAGGCCTCGCCCGCTTCGCATGCCCGGGCCAAAGGTCATGCAGGACAACTCCGGTACTACCGGTGGCACCCACCGGTACCTCCGGCGACTGCACCACAACCCACCAAAACGCATATGGTGCGTGCAGGCCCCAGTCCGGCCGTCCGACGCAAGGAAGAGTGCCCCGATCATGGCGACCACCGACTCACGCTCCGGCTTCCGACTCCCGTGGAATTCCGATCGCTCACAGGACGGACAGCCCGTCGACGAGCTCGTTGCGGCAGCTCCCGTCGAGCCTGCTCCGGACGCCGTGGCCTGGCCCCAGACCGACTTCAATGCCGTCATCGGCACTGCGCCGCAGCAGCGCCTGGCTGATCCGATCGCAACCGTCCCCACCTCCCATGTCCCCCAGGAGCCCGTCATGGTCGATCCCGCGTCCATCTCAGCACCGGCCCCGGTCGCAGCGAAGAAGCCGTCCAGGCTCATGGCGGACCTCACCCTCGCGATCCGGTCCACCGCCGTCGCGGCCCGCGACCAGGCGCTGGCGCAGGCGGACACGGATGTCGCCACGGTCGTCGAGGGGATCCGCGGCGGCTCGAAGGACGGGGTCGTCGCGCTCCACGCGAAGTCCGACCTGGATATCGTCGGCATCCGCGAGTGGTCCAAGGCCGAGATCGCCCGGATCAAGGAGGAGGCCGACGCCCGGATCTCCGCGCGCAAGGCCGGCCTCGAGGACGAGCTCCACGCACTCACGGCGGCGATCGAGGCCCGCGTGCACGAGGTCGAGCAGGCGGTCGACGCCTATCGGGCGGCCATGGCGGCGTATTCCGCCCGCCTCGAGGGCGAGGAGGACCCGGCCCGTCTTGCCACCATGGCCGAGTCGATGCCCGAGCCGCCGTCCCTCGACGCCTGGAACAGCATCGAGAACCTCGACGTGGCCGCCTACCTCGGCGCCGAGCCGGCGGCCGGGGCCCAGGATGACCAGCCCCTGGCCCTCACCGGGACCGCCGGGATCGGGACCGGGACCGCCGGGATCGAGCCGGCAGCGGAGGCACCGGAGCAGGTCGAGCCCGCCACCTCACCGTGGGGCAACCCGGACCCGTGGGCTCCTCGCGACGAGCAGCCTGCCGAGGGTGCGTCGGACGGCGCGGATGCCGGCGGCGACGTCCCGCGCTGGGCCGACGGCGAGACCCCGGACGGCTTCCCGACGCCGGTCGATGGCGGTGACCCGGTCGATCGCGGCGCCATCATGGCCGCCCTGGAGGCAGCCGCCGAGGCCGTCGTCGCCGCCGAGTCCGCCGCCGAGTCCGCAGACCAGGCCGAGGCCGCGGCGGGCGTCGCCGAGACCGCCGCCGAGCTGCTCAAGGGCCGCGCCGACGCCGACGAGGTCGATCCGGAGGCGCAGGCCGCCTTCTCCGCCCGCGTCGATGCCGGCGGCTTCGACACCGAGTCCTTCACCGACCGCCTCGCGAGCCTGATGCCGAACCACGAGTCCGAGAGCGGGGACACCGGCCCGCGGACCACGCAGGTGGTCGTCACGGGGCTCGTCTCGGTCGCGAGCATCGCCAGCTTCAAGCGCCACCTCGGCCGCCTCGCCGGCGTGCAGGCGGTGGCCGTCGCCTCCGGACCGGACGGCGAGTTCGTGTTCAACGTCAACCACGGGCAGGACGTCTCCTTCCGGGACGCAATCCCGACCATGCCTGGCTTCGCAGCCCGTGTCACCAGCTCCGCCGACGGAGTGGTGGCGGTCACGGCCCGCGACCCCGAGACGGAGGGCTGATCACCATGGCAACTTCCCTCAGCCGCCCCGCGATCGCGATCCTGCTGCCCGGCCCCGAGCGCGACCCGGTCGCCCTCGAGCTGGCACGCGGCGGCTTCGACCCGATCCCGCTGGACGACGTCCGTGACCTCGCCGCCCTCCTCGCCGCCCGAGGCGACGTGGCCACCGCGGTGCTCGATGCCGAGGCCGACCCCGAGCAGGCCGGCACCGCGTGGGCGATGCTCCACCAGGGCACCCTCAACATCCCGGCCCTGATGGTCGTCAGCGGCGCCACCCTCGACCGGCTCGACACCTCCGGCCCCGGCCACGAGGATGACGAGTACCTCACCCGCCCCTACTCCGCGGAGTCGATCCGCTGGCGCATCGAGGCGATGTGCATCCGCTCCGCAGCCGTGGACGACGGCTCCGGCCCGGTGCTGCAGTCCACCATCTCGACCGGCGACTGGGGCCGCCGTGGGCAGCTGGTCGCGGTGTTCAACCCCAAGGGCGGCGTGGGCAAGACGACCGTCTCGACCAACCTGGCCGCGATGCTGGTCAGCAAGGGCCAGCGCGTCCTGCTCGTGGACGCCGACACGGTCACCGGCCACGTGCCCATCTCCCTGGGCATGGACGCGGTCCCCACCGTCGTGGACGCCTGGCGCGACGAGCTCGATGGCGGGCCGATCCTCTCGTTCATCGAGATGGCCTCGGACCACTCGTCCGGCCTGCGGGTCCTGCCGCTCTCCTCGAGCCCGATCCACACCGAGATCCTCGATGCCGACCGCGTCGCCGCCTCCATCGCGGCCGCGCGCCGCAACGTGGACTGGGTGATCACGGACCTGCATCCGTCCTACAGCCCGCTCAACCGGGCCGTGTTCGACAAGGCTGACCGGATCCTCGTCCCGGTGACCCCGGACCTGCCGGCGATCCGTGCTGCGATCAAGCTGCGCGACGTCGCCGATGAGCTGGGCATGCGCGACCGCCTCGCCATGGTGGTCAACCGGGCCAACAGTGGCGTCTCGGTGGCCGATATCGAGAAGGCCGTGGGCATCCCCGCCTACGCCCAGATCCGCTCCGCCGGCCAGACCATGGTCAAGGCCACGAACGAGGGTCGGACGCTCGTGGAGATGGCTCCCAAGGACGCCATCACGACCGACTTCGCGGTGCTTGCGGACCGGCTCCTGGGCCGCGAGACCCAGGTCGCCAAGGCGGCCTTCAGGCTGTTCGGCCGCCAGGCGTCCGTCCGGGCCTGATCGCTCCGCGACACAGCACGACGCCCGGCCGCCCGGCCGGGCGTTTGCGTTTCAGCGCGACGCCGCCTGACGGCGGCTGGTTCAGCTGCGGTCCTGCCAGCTCGTCCCGCCGAGGGGCGCTCCCGGCAGCTTCTGGGGCGGCAGGCCTGTCCGCTTGTCCACCTGGGCGACGCCGCGCAGGTAGTACCGGTTGACGAGGATCACCTCGGTCTCGGGGTCGGCGACGTCCGCGTCACCCAGCCTGGCCACGGCGTCCGTGACCGCGAGGAACATCTCGGACGAGCGGGCGAGGAGGCCCTCCGGCTCCGCGCCGGGGTGGAGGTAGACGGTGCCGACCACACGGAACGGTGGCACCTCGAGACCCACGTCGTACGGGACCTTGTGGACCTTGAGCGCCGCGCGCTCGGCCTCGCTCAGCGGCGGCAGGCTGTCCTCGCCGGCGGTGACCAGGATGAGGTCATAGGGGTCCACGCTCTTGAGCCCCGGGGCAGGGTCGAGCGACTCGGCCTCCGGGGAGCCCCAGGTGACATCCGAGATTGCGATCGCCTCGCGCCGGTTGAGCGCGTCCGAGAGGCGGCCGGTGATCTGCATCCGTCCGCGGAGGCGCCAGTCCTCCGTGAGGGCCGTGAAGGCGACACCGCGGACCGGTCCCGTGTGCAGAGCCGTCGTGTTCAGGCGACCGGCCGGCGAGTCGGCGCCGCCCCCGTGCGAGGGGGCCCCGGCGGGCGCTGATCCGCCAGGTCTGGATCCGCCGGCGGGCGGATCCGCGGGGCGGCGCTTCAGGAAGCCGAACGGCACCCGATCAATCCTCCGCCTTGCCGCTGTTGGTCCGGATGGTGTCGACGACGTTGGCATCGGCAAGGGTGGTCACGTCGCCCAGGGTGCGGCCCTCCGCGATGTCGCGCAGGAGTCGCCGCATGATCTTGCCAGACCTGGTCTTGGGCAGGTCTGGGACGAACAGGAGGAACTTGGGTCGGGCGATCGGACCGATGACGTAGGCCACGTGCTCGCGGAGCTGGAGGGCCAGCGCCTCGGAGGGCTCCTGGCCGGACTTGAGGATCACGAATGCGAAGATCGCCTGGCCGCTGATCGCGTCGCTCTTGCCCACCACCGCGGCCTCCGCCACGGACTTGTGGTCCACCAGGGCGGACTCGACCTCGGTGGTGCTGAGCCGGTGGCCCGCGATGTTCATGACGTCGTCGACGCGGCCGAGCAGCCAGAGGTAGCCCTGGTCGTCCTTCTTGGCGCCGTCCCCGGCGAAGTACATCCCGGGGAACCGGCTCCAGTAGGTCTGCTTGTAGCGCTCCGGGTCGCCATAGATGCCGCGCAGCATCCCCGGCCACGGCCGCTTGAGGACCAGATACCCGCCGCCGCCGAGGGGCACGGACCGCCCCTCCGCGTCCACCACGTCGGCCTCGATGCCGGGCAGCGCGAAGGTCGCCGACCCGGGCTTGGTCGTGGTCACGCCGGGCAGGGGGCTGATCAGGATCTGGCCGGTCTCGGTCTGCCACCACGTGTCCACGACCGGGGTGGTGCCGCCGCCGATGACGTCGCGGTACCAGCGCCACGCCTCGGGGTTGATCGGCTCCCCCACCGACCCCAGGACGCGCAGGCTCGAGAGGTCGTGAGCGGCCGGGATCTCCTCGCCCTGCTTCATGAAGGACCGGATGGCCGTCGGCGCGCAGTAGAGGATGTTGACCTTGTAGTCCTCGACGATCTGCCACCAGCGGTGCCAGTCGGGCGCGTCCGGGGCCCCCTCGTACATCACACCGGTCGTCGCATTGGCGAGCGGACCGTAGACGATGTAGCTGTGCCCGGTGACCCAGCCGATGTCGGCGGCGCACCAGTAGACGTCGTCCGGCTTGATGTCGAAGACGGCCCAGTGGGTGAAGGCCGCGCCGAGCAGGTATCCCGCTGTCGTGTGCAGGATGCCCTTGGGCTTGGCGGTGGTCCCCGAGGTGTAGAGGAGGTAGAGCATGTGCTCGCTCTCCACGGGGACCGGCTTGCACACCTCCGACTGGCGCTCCACGATCTCGTGCCACCAGTGGTCGCGGCCCGGCAGCATGTGCACGCCGTCATCGAGGCGGTTCACGACGAGCATGGCCGTGACCGTCGGGGTGCTGGCGAGCGCCTCGTCCGCGTGGTGCTTGAGGCCGACCTTCTTGCCGCGCCGCCAGCCGCCGTCCGCGGTGATGACCACCTTTGCCCCGCAGTCGTTGATGCGATCCGACAGGGCCTCCGCTGAGAACCCGCCGAAGACGACCGTGTGCGGCGCGCCGATCCGGGCGCAGGCGAGCATCGCGATCGGCAGCTCGGGGATCATCGGCATGTAGATGGCGACCCGATCACCCTTGCGGATGCCGAGCTCCAGCAGCGCGTTGGCCGCCTTGGAGCTCTCGCGCATGAGGTCGGCGTAGGTCAGCGTGCGGGTGTCGCCGGGCTCGCCGATCCAGTGGTAGGCGACCTTGTCTCCCAGGCCGCGCTCCACGTGGCGGTCCACGCAGTTGTAGGCGATGTTGAGCTCGCCGCCGCTGAACCACTTCGCGAACGGGAGATCCCACTCGAGGGTCGTCTCGAAGGGCGTGAACCACGAGATGCGCTCGCGGGCCTGCTTCGCCCAGAAGCCAACGTAGTCCGCGTTGGCCTCGTCATAGAGCGCGGCCGTGGCGTTGGCCTGCGCGACAAAGGCCGCATCCGGTGCAAACGTCCGCGTCTCGGCGAACAGGTTCTCGATCTCAGGCCCGTCGTGGGCCTGCGGGTCGACGGTCACGAGCTCCTCCAGCAGTTCACCTGGGTCGGGCCATTCTAAACGCGCGGCGGGCAAGCTTCGCGGGCCAATGGGGATGGGGGTTCAGTCGGCACCGGCCGAGAGGTCGTCCTGGGTGGGGCCGGCGGGATCCGGCCCGCCGCCGGCCACGAACGGATCCGCCCCGAGGTCGCGGGTGAGGACCACACGCTGGGCCCGCGGCAGCTCGATGCCGTGGGTCGTGAAGGCCGCGAGAAGACGCTTGCGAAGCTCGCCGCCCGCCGCCCACTGCTCCGATGCCCGGACCTGCCCCAGCACCTTGAGCGTGATGCCGAACTCCCCGATCGCCTCCACGCGCTCCACGTGCGGCGACTCCAGCATGCGGCGACGCCAGGCCGGGTCGGCGATCAGCGCCCGGCCGGTGTCGTTGACGACGCGGATCGCCTTCTCGATGTCCGTCCCATGGGCGACCATGATGTCGAGGTTGATGCGCGCCCAGACCCGGGTCCGGTTGGACGCCACGCGGATCTCGCCGTTGGGCACCGTGTGGACGACGCCGTCGAGATCGCGCAGGGTGGTCCGCCGCAGGCTGAAGTCCTCCACGGTCCCGCTGACACCGGCGATCGAGACGACGTCTCCCTTGCCGAACTGGTTCTCGACCAGGATCAGGGCGCCGTTGAAGTAGTCACGCACGATGCTCTGGGTGCCGAAGCCCACGGCGATGCCGACGATGCCGAGGCCGGCAACGGCCGGCCCGATGTCGAGCTTGAGCTCGCCGAGAATCATCACGCCCGCGATCAGCAGGGTGAAGACGCGGATGACGGTGGTGCCCAGCGCCTCGAGCGTGTCCATCCGCTTCTTGACCTCGACGGCGGACAGCTCCTGGGCGGTGCCCTCGGTGGTCTCGCGGTCCAGCAGTGCCTTGACGATGCCGTGGACGGCGCCGCGGGCGAACCGGATCAGGAGGAGGGCGATGACGACGATCAGCAGGATCGGCAGCGCGACGTCCCTGGCGAACGCGAGCAGCTGGTCGGCGAAGGCGGTGGGGATCTGCATCGTGCTCTAGCCTAGCTGTAGTCCCCCGCGAGGTTGGTGACAGTCAGGCGGCCTGGAGCTCGATGAGCCGGGCCGCCGGAGTCCGCCCGACGATGCCGAGG
>JBAXFC010000175.1:0-7308 GCA_037140135.1 Chloroflexota bacterium | reverse complement strand
GGTCTCCTGTGCGCGGAGACGGTGCTCCGCGAGGAGGCCTGGGACCCGCTCGCGTGGGTCTACCTCATCGGCGGGGGGCTCCACCCGCTGCTCGCCCGCGACTTCGCGCCGCTGGCAGATCGGCTGGCCTCCTTCGCCGGTCGCCTGGAGGGCGTGCCGCGGCTGATCGAGGCTGCCCAGGCGGTCCTCGGGTCCCTGCCGGAGCGGCCGGTCTCGAGGCTCCACGCGCGGGTCGCCGCGGAACGGCTCGACGGAGTGGCGGGCCTGGCAGCAGAGGCGGTCGAGACGGCCGAGGCGGCGGCTGCGGACGACCCGGCGGTGGCGGCGGTGCTGCCGCGCCTGCGGGCGGCGGCCGTCACGGCGGGCGCCGTGCTCGAGGTGATCGGGCGGCACCTGGCCGATGCGGTGGTCCCGGGTGCGACCGGCGAGCCGGTGCTGGGCGAGGCGCTGTTCGCGGCCAAGCTGCGCCACACCATGGCCGACCCGTCCATCACCCCTGCCGAGGTGCTCGATCGCGCCGAGCGCGAGTACGCCTCCGTGCGCGGCGAGATGGTCCGGATCGCGCGGGAGATCTGGCCGGTCTGGCGTGCCGGCGAGCCGGCCCCGGCCGACGAGGGCGCCCTGGTCCGCGGCACCCTCGATGCCATCGCCGCCGACCATCCGGCGGCCGGCGACATGGTCACCTTCTGCCGCGAGGAGCTGGGCCGGATCGAGGACTTCTGCCGCGAGCGCGACATCATCGGCCTCGTGGACGAACCGCTGTCCATCGACTGGACGCCGCCCTTCCTGCGATCGGTCGCGGGGGCCATGCTGGACTCGCCGGGCCCCCTGGACAAGGGGCAGCAGACGTTCTTCTCGATCACGCCCGTCCGTCCCGAGTGGGACGCCGGCGAGGCGGAGTCCTACATGCGGGAGATGAACGCCCGCCAGCTGCGCCTCCTCACCATCCACGAGGCGGTGCCCGGCCACTACCTCCAGATGGTCTACGCCAACCGAGGCTCGTCCCTGGCCCGCCGGGTCTTCCGCTCCGGCCTGTTCGCCGAGGGGTGGGCGGTCTACGTCACCCAGGTCATGCTCGACCGTGGCTACGGCGGCGACGACCCGGCGCTCTGGCTCGTTCACTGGAAGTTCTACCTGCGGGCCGTCGTCAACGCGATCATCGACGTCCGGATCCACACCCGTGGCATGACGTCCGAGGAGGCGATCGCTCTGATGGTGGGCGGTGCGTTCCAGGAGCGGGCGGAGGCGCTGGCCAAGGACGAGCGCGCCCGGCTCACCTCCACCCAGCTGGTCACGTACTTCCTGGGCTCGGTCGGCTTCTGGAACATCGAGCACGAGGCGCGACGCCGGGCGGCGGTCGCGGCCGGGGCGCTGGCCGATGCCGTGCCGTCCCCCCGCGTCGTCGGCGGCTACCCGGCCACCCCGGGCTTCGACGAGCGCGCGCACCTCGAGGCGGTCATCGCCCACGGGGCGCCGCCCATCGGCCTGCTGCGGCGGATCGTGCTCCCGGGCTGATGCCGCGGCCGTTCAGGCTGGACGGGCGCGCCTGCCGTTGTCCGACTGCGTCCGCCGGGGCCTCGACCGGGAGCGCGCACAGCTCGCAGTTGCTCCTCGACGATCGCGGGGCCTGCATCGGCTGCCACGACCCGAGGCCCTAGGCGGGCCAGTCCGGCTACTGCTTCTTCCGGGCCTTCTTGTCGTTCTTCCTGGCGGCCTTCTTCGCCTTCCTGGCCTTCTTCTGCTTGACCGGGTCGGTCCCGGGCGCGACGGACGCGGCGGCCTCCGGCTCCGGCTCCGGCTCCGGCTCGGGCTCGACGGACGCGACGGGCTCGGACGCCGGCTCGGGCTCGACGGACGCGACGGGCTCCAGCTCCGGCTCGGGCTCCGGCTCGGCCGCCGCGGGCTCGGCCGCGGCGGGCCCCGGCTCGGGCTCGCCGGACGCGGCGGGCTCGGCGCCAAGGGCCTCGCGCAGGCGATCGACGCGATACCCGGAGACGTCGCCGGCCTCCGCGAGAAGGCGGTGGATTGCTCGCACCTCCGTCGGCACGCCAGCCGCCGGAGCCTCGGCAAGGACCACCTCGAGCCGGTCCATCCACGTGAGGAGCTCGTCCCAGGACTCGCGGTGGAACCACTCCACGCCGTCCCACGCGTTGACCCGGATGAACGGCCGGACGGCGGGGTGGCCCAACCACGCGTCCACCAGCCGCAGCGCCAGGTCGTCCCCCGGGCCGCCCAGCAGCGACGGGAGCGGCAGGTCGAGCAGGGTGTGGACCCGCTCCGACGCCCACCATGCCGCGCCCTCGTCGAGGCCCCGGCCGCGCAACGCGTCGGCGACCACCGGCGCCAGTCGCAGCTCCTCGAACCAGGCCCGGCTGGTGGGGCCGACGGGCGCGCCCTCGGGCAGCGATCCGAGGGGTGCCAGCAGCGTCCAGACGCGGAGCGCCGCGTCGTGGGACGGATCCTCGAGGGCCTCGATGACCGGCGCCGCGCGCTCGGCCCGGGCGGCGATCCGCTCCACGACGGCATCCACGTTCCCCGTGACTCCGGTCGTCCCCGTCGCCTCGGCCACCGACGCCACGAAGCGCGCGACCGACGCCCGCGTGGCATCGGCGATCACACCGCGCAGCGTGTCGTGGACCGGACCCAGCTGCTGGTCGCGGAGCGCATCCTCGAGGGAGGGCACGCCGGCGCCCCCGAGCCGCTCGGCCAGGCGTCGCCAGACGCCGGCGGGGTCGTGCAGCTCGCGGATCTGCCAGAAGACGCGCGTCTCGTACGCGCGCAGGCGCACGAGCAGGCCACGCTCCCGCAGCTCGGCCACGGGACGCAGGAACTCGAGGCCCGTGCGCTGCTCGCGGTAGGCGACCCAGCGGTCGTCGCCCGCTCCGTCGGCCACGCCGAGGCCCTCGGCGAGCGTCCGCTGCTCGAGGTGCTTGCCGCCGTCCTCGTCCTTGACCGCGAACGCGGCGGAATCGAGGACCCAGCCGGCCGTGTCGCCGTAGTGGTTGTGGTACACGACCAGCGAGCGCGAGGGCCCGGCGCCGTTGGAGAACGCGAACACGTTCTCGTCCACGCCACCCGCCTCGAGGCAGACGTCGTAGAGCAGGAAGTCGTGCGCCTCGGCGAAGTCGGCCCGGCGGTGGAGGAGCGGGACGATCTCGCGCTCGTGGCGGGCCACCAGCCACTCGTCCGGACGCTCGTCGAGCGTGGCCCGCCGGAACTCCATGCCGTACTTCTCGGAGAAGCCCTCGAACTGGCCGTGGCCGAACATCGGCAGGCCTGGCAGCGTGGCCAGGAGCGTGGCGATGCCGAAGTACTTGTCGCCTTTCCCGAACTGCTCGACCGCGGTCTTCTCGTCGGGGTTGTTCATGAAGTTGACGTAGCGCTTGAGGATCTCCGGGTCGAACTCCAGGGTGTCCTTGAGGACCCGCCGGTACCCGCTGTTGTCCTCGTCGCGCAGCATGTGCATGAAGGCGCTGTTGTACACGCGGTGCATGCCCAGCGTCCGGACGAAGTAGCCCTCGAGCATCCAGAACGCCTCGGCCAGGAGGAGCGTGTCCGGCACCTCTGCGGCCACGCGGTCCACGACCTCGCGCCAGAACTCGATGGGCACCGCCGCCTCGAACTCGGCGGCGGTCATCGTCCCGTGCTCGGCCCGCGAGGGGATCGCCCCGCCGCCTTCACCGGGGGCCGGGAACCAGAGCCGCCGGACGTGGCGCTTGGCCAGCACCATCGCCGCGTCGAACCGGATCACCGGGAACTGGCGGGCGACCGCGAGGATCGTCGCGATGACCTGCTCGCGCACCTCGGCCTGGGAGAAGTCCAGCTGCGCGGTGTCGTTCCAGGGGAAGCTGGTGCCGTCGTTGCCGTGGTAGATGTAGCGGCGCTCGCCGGTCGCGCGGTCGTGGCGCTCGAAGACCACCGCGGCGTCGCTGCTGTCCCAGTAGTGGTCCTCGAGCCGGACCTCGACGCGGTCGTGCTCGCCCACGTCCTGTCCGCCGAACGTGTAGGCGGGGTAGGGGGGCTCAGGCAGGCCGAGGAACCACTCGGGATGGTTGACGACCCAGGAGGAGTCGATCCCCATGTGGTTGGGCACCATGTCCGAGGCCAGCCGGATGCCGCGAGCCCACGCCCGGTGGCGCAGATCCGCCCACGCGGGATCGCCGCCGAGGTCGTTCGCGATCCGGTAGTCGTCGAGCGAGTAGGCCGACGCCGCCGCCTCCGGGTTCCCACGCCAGACCTTGATCCGCTGGCTGGCCCTCGAGCGCTCCCAGAGGCCGATCAGCCAGAGGCCGGTGACGCCCAGCCGGGCGATCCGGTCCAGCTCCTCGTCCGGGATCCCGTCGAGGGTGCGGATCTCGCGGCGGTAGGCCCGCGAGAGCTGGTCGAGCCACACGTGCGTGCTCTTGGCGACCAGGACGAGGCGCGGCATCCACGCGGAGTCGCTGGAGAACTGCTCCGGCTCGGCATCGAGGCCCGCCAGGTCGGGCGCCTCGCCGACGCCCCATCCATCGCCTGCCCCGCCGCCCGCTCCACCGCGCGGCCCGTGACCTGCTCCGCCCCCGCCGAACCGCAGGTGCAGGGCCCGGTCCTCCTCGGCGATGACGTCGAGGGTCAACAGCATCCGGTCCATGAGCGTGGTCAGCGAGCTGCCGAGGATCACGTCCCAGCGCTCCTTGACATAGCGCAGCTGGCCGGCGAGCGAGGTCGGGTGGGCGCGCGCCGGGGCGCGCAGCAGCTCCACGAGCGTCTCGCCGTTGGGGCCGACGGGCGCGAGGGCGGCCTGGTAGGTGTCGATGGAGGCCATCGCGGCGTCGCGCTGCTCCCGGGGGACGGGAGCGTCGTCGATGAGGGGTCGCAGCGGCCTGGCGGCCGGGTTCTCGTTGGCGATCCGGACGAGGAGCATCTCCTCGAGGCGGTCCGCGGCCGGGCTCCCGGCGACATCGGGGAACTCCTCGCCCACGGCCGCCACGAGATCGTCGTAGCCGGGGGTGCCCAGGTCCGTGGCGACCATGCCGGCCGTGGCGCTCATCGCCGACTCGGGGACGAGCTCCGCGGCGCGCTCGATCATCAGGTGGAAGATCTCGTGCAGCAGCTCGAGCGCGGCGAGCTCGCCCGCCTGGGCGGACGGCTCCCCGGGAGCGAGCGTCGCGTTCACGGCGGCGACCACGCGGCGGGCGGCGGGCAGGTTCGCCGCCAGGCGCGTCGCGGCGGCGCCGGTTGTCCGGGCCACATCGCTTGTCGCGGCGGCGGGGTTGGTGACCGAGGCAGGGGTCGCGACCAGGTCCAGGCTGAAGCGTCGCCGGGCCGTGCGCGAGAAGGGCAGTGCACGCATGGCCGCAGTCTCTCAGGTGGAACCGGTTCCATGCAAGATGGCTGCGCGGGTCGGCGGCGTGCCCGTGGCCCGGGCGATCACCCACCTCGTTCGACGCGGTCCCCACCACCCCGTCCCCCCATGCGACGATAGTGCCCTTGGGGACCTTCAACGCCGGAGGGCTGCCCGGGCGTCGCGGACACGGCCGAGTCGGGCCGGCGGCGTCGGGGCTCCGCCGCCCGGCTGGACCATTGCCTGACAGATGAGATGCAGCCACCGATGAACGCCGACGACCTCCTTGCGGCTCTGTGCGAGATCCTGACTCCGAGCCAGGTCAACACCGATCCGGACGCGCTGTATGACGCCGCCGCCGACCGCTACAAGAAGTACGCGAAGGCGCGCAAGGTCCTCGACGTGCCGATGCCCATCGCCATCGCCTATCCGGCGACGGTCGAGGAGGTCAGCCGGCTCCTGGTCATGTGCAACGCCAACAGCGTCAACGTGATCCCGCGGGCCGGCAAGACCGCCACCGAGGGTGGCCTCGAGAACTGGAAGGACGTGACGGTCGTCATCGACACCCAGAATCTCGACCAGATCCTCAAGATCGACCCGGTCAACATGCAGGCGACGGTCCAGGCCGGCGTGCGCCTCCAGGACCTGGAGGACCAGCTGCGTCCGATGGGCCTCACGACCGGCCACTCGCCGCAGTCCAAGCCCGTGGCGAAGTACGGCGGCCTCGTGGCCACGCGGAGCATCGGCCAGTTCTCGACGCTGTACGGCGGCATCGAGGACATGGTCGTGGGGCTGGAGTGCGTCTTTCCGGACGGCCACGTCTCGCGCATCAAGAACGTTCCGAGGCGCGCCGGCGGCCCCGACATCCGGCACATCGCGATCGGCAACGAGGGCGCCCTCTGCTTCATCACCGAGGTGACGGTCAAGGTCTTCCGCTACTTCGGGGAGAACAACCGCTTCTACGGGTATCTGGTGAAGGACGTCGAGGCCGGTCTCCGAGTCCTGCGCGAGGTGATGGTCAACGGCTATCGGCCGTCCGTCGCCCGCGTGTACTCCGAAGAGGATGCGCGGCAGCACTTCTACCACTTCTACCAGGACAAGTGCGTGCTCCTGTTCATGGCCGAGGGCAACAGGCACATCGTCGAGGCCACGAGCCTGGGCATCGAGGAGGCCGTCGCGACGCATGCGGACGGGATCATCGAGCAGGTTGACAGCGAGCTGATCGCGGGCTGGTTCAACCACCTCAACTGGTCCCAGAAGGACATCGACGACGAGTTCGCGGGCATGCTCGAGAACGACAGCCACGCGGGGTTCACCACCGAGATCGCAGCCGACTGGGAGACGATCCCCCAGATCTACAGCAACGTGATGCGCCGGATCAAGGGTGAGTTCGCGCGGGCCGGCGACCTGACGATGCTCGGCGGGCACTCGTCGCACAGCTACATCAACGGCACGAACATGTACTTCGTCTACAACTACAGGATCAACTGTGCGCCCGAGGACGAGCTGCGGACGTACCACCACCCGCTCCAGACGATCATCGTGGAGGAGACCCTCAGGCTTGGCGGCTCCATGTGCCATCACCACGGGATCGGCAAGTACCGCAGCGAGTGGACCCAGGCCGAGCACGGCTCCGCGTACTACATGCTGGAGAAGCTCAAGACGGCCTTCGATCCCAACGGGATCATGAACTTCGGCACGATCTTCCCCCAGGAGGAGGGGCTGCGGTACGTGAGGTAGGTCCCGCCCCGGTCGCGAGCGAGTCGCCAGCGGAGATGCTCCGGCAGTGAGAATCGCGTGCCTGGTTGATGACGCGGCCGGCCCGAAGGTGAGGTACGAGGACGGCCGCGGAGGCTGGGACCGCGCCGGGGAGCGGTGGCAGCTGTCGCCGGCGGAGGCGACCGCCTGCGCGTTCGCGCTGGCGGTGAAGAAGCGCCGGCCCGACACCTGGGTCGAGGTGGTGGCGCTCGCGCCATCCGCTGCAG
>JBAXFC010000174.1:0-7340 GCA_037140135.1 Chloroflexota bacterium | reverse complement strand
GTCTCCGACGGGATGTAGAAGAACATCAGGTAGACGCCGGTGACCGTCAGCACGAGGAACAGGAAGAAGCTGAGGCCGCCGAGGCAGAACGTGTACGCGAACTTGACCGCGTGCTGCCGGACCCGCACCGGGTGCAGGTGCAGGAACACGTTGTTCATGACCGCGTACGCCCTCGACCGCTCGTCGTTGGGGTACGGGTTGCGGAAGATCGACCGCCAGACGGGGGACCGCCTGATGCTCTGGTCGACCCGCTCCAGGAAGCTCACCTACGCTCCTCCTGCCACGCCGGCCGTCCCGGCGAGTTGGCCGTCACGGTAGGACTCCTTGTAGAGCCTGCCGTCGCTCGAGATCTCCTGGAGCTCGAACCGCTCCATGGTGATGGCATCGAAGGGACATCGCTTCACGCACAGGGCGCAGCGGATGCACCGCTCCTCGTCGAGGATCATGGCCGCACCGTTGGCCCAGCCATATGCCTCCTCGATCTCGGGCAGCAGCCCCTCGGTCTTGAGCTGGTTCACATCCACCATGTGGATGACCCCCTCCGGGCACACATCGGCGCAGGCGCCGCAGAGCACGCACCGGAACGGGTCGAACCAGATGTTGTAGTTGCACATCAGGCAGCGCGTGGACTCGGCCACCGCCGCCGTCGTGTCGTACCCGAGCTCCACCGGCGTGGTGAAGTTGACGATCGGGTCCGTGGAGGGCATCCGGCGCTCCGGCTGCAGCATCGGGATGTGCTGGCGCGGGAGCACGTCGTACAGCTCCGGCATCTCGTGGCGCCAGGAGCTCGTGATCTTCACGTTGGGGGTGACGGTCACGTCCGTCCGGCCGGCGAGGTAGCGGTCGATCGCGTAGGCGGCTTTCTTGCCGTGGCCGGCGGACTCGATCATGGTGGTCGGGCCGGTCACGAAGTCGCCGCAGGCGAAGACGCCGCGGACATTGGTCGCGTAGGTCGCAGGATCCACCTTGATCCGGCCGCGGTTGACCTCGAAGCTCGCCTCCACGGGGAGGAAGGAGAGGTCGGCGGCCTGGGAGACGGCCGGGATGAGCGTCTCGCACGGGAGCTCGAACTCGGAGCCCGGGATCGGCACCGGCGAGCGGCGGCCCGAGGCGTCCGGCTCGCCCAGCTTGTTGCGGATGAACCGGACGGACGCGAGCCTGCCGTCCACGCCGATCAGCTCCACCGGTGCCACGAGGAAGTCCATCGCGACGCCCTCGAGCTCCGTCTCGCCCAGCTCCTCCTCGTCCACCACGAGCTCGGAGCGGGTACGGCGGTAGGCGATGCGCACGTCGGCGGCGCCGAAGCGGAGGCTGGTGCGGGCGCAGTCCATCGCGGTGTAGCCGCCGCCGATCACGATCACGTGGTCGCCGACGGACATCTCCTGGCCGAGGTTGGCCCGCTTCATGAAGTCCACGCCGTACTGGACGCCCTCGAGGTCCGAGCCCGGCACGTCGAGGGAGACCGGGTTCATGGCACCCGCCGTGATCGCGATGGCGTCGAAGTCCCGCTGCAGCTCATCGAACGTGACGTCCACGCCGATCGTGGTGTCGTAGACGAAGTGGACGCCCAGGCGCTCCACGAGGCGCACATCCATCTCGATGGCGGCGCGCGGCAGGCGGAAGGCCGGCACGCCCATCAGCAGGGTGCCGCCGCCGTAGGGCAGGCTGTCGAAGACGGTCACCTGGTAGCCGCTGGTCGCGAGCTCCCGCGAGACGGCGAGGCCGGCCGGCCCGGCCCCGATCACCGCGACGCGCTCCTCGCGCGGCGTGATCGCGGGCATGACATCCGGGATGCCGGACGCCTCGTGCCACTCGACCAGGAAGCGCTTCATGGCGCGGATGGCAAGCGGGCGGTCGATGTCGCCTCGGCGGCAGGCGCGCTCGCACGGGGCCGAGCAGACATAGGAACACATCGCCGCGACCGGGTTGGGGTCGCGGGCGAGGATGTAGCCCTCCTCGAACCGCCCTTCGGCGGCGAGGTTGAGGTAGCCCCGGCAGTTGGTACCGACGGGGCATGCCTCCTGGCACTCGATGTTGCACTGGAGCCAGGAGGCGTCCACGGGCTGGACGAGGAACTCCTGGATCTGGTCGAGGGTCACGAAGCGGACGGGCCTCTTGTGCGGGGGCTCGGCTGGGCGACAAGAACAAGCGTCGGGTACTCGGCCGACCGAGGGAGATTACCAAGCCCCGGACCCCGCTGCACACCGAAAGGAGGCCGAATCGGCTGCCGGACCGGCGCATTTCGCCTGATCCGCCCATCACCGGCAGGATCCTGAAGGCCATCCGAGGGCGCGCGGGCCGGCCGCGTGGGCCGGCCAGCCCGCGCGCAGGCGCTTCCGTGGTTGACGCTGCCCCACGGCGCAGCTACGCTTCGGGCCATTCCACGGCCCGTACCCAGGCCGCAGCTGGAGACCCGTGAGCCAGTCCGAGATCGTGTTTCTGGCCCTCGGCCTCATCCTCGGGGTCGCCGCGGGCGCCGCCATCCTGGCGGTGGTCCGGGGGCGGCTGGCTCCGGGAGGTGCGGTCCGTCTCACCATCTCCCCGAACGCCATCCCTGCCCGGCGGCCCAGCACGCTCGCGAGCGCCGGAGGCGTCACGGGCTCCCGCCCGGTCCCGGGTTCGCCCGAGGACGGCGCGTGGACCGATGACGAGGCGGTTCCGGCACTTCCGGTGCCCATCCCGGTGGCGCCCATGCCCATCCCGGTGGCGCCCATGCCCATCCCGGTGGCGCCCATGCCGGGGACGCCTGCCACCACCCAGACCGCAGGCATTGCCCGAACGCCCGTTCCATCCCGTCCGGCGGGCATTCCGGCCGGAGCGGTGGCGATCCCGATCGTCCGGGCCGACGTGCCGGCCTCCGCCCCGGTCGTCCCCCGAGCCGTGCTCGCGAACGCCGTGTCGGCGTCGCTCGCGCGGTCGGCGATCGCGGCCGCGGGCCGCGATGAACGCTCCACAGGCTCGATCGCCCGCGCAACCGCGGCTCCGGCCCCGCCCGGCGCCACGGCGGTTGCGGCGGCCGTCGCTCCAGCCCGTCCGACGGCCGCCGCCCCACGGGAGCCGGGCGGTGCCTCCGCGTCGCCGGGCGCCGCAAGCGGAGCCCGGACAGGCGAGTGCGGCGACGAGCGGCGGGTGGTCGATGAGCGGGCCGCGCTGGCCGAGGTGGCCAGGGCGCATGCCCGGCGGGCGGTGGACGCCCTGCGCGATGCCCGGCGCGGGTACGACGCCCTGCGCGAGCGCGTCGAGCGGGCCGAGGAGCTGTCCGACCCGCGTCGCGTCGCCGAGACCAAGTCCCGTCTCCACGCGGCCTTCCGGGCCCGCAGCGAGCGGGCAACCGGATCGGACGATACAGAGGCTGCCGCACGGGAATGGCTCGATGAGATCAACCGCCTCAACGGGGCCGTCCGGGAGGCCGCCCGCCTGGCCGCGGCCGGCAGCGCCGACCTGCGTGCCCAGGTGCCGACCCTGGAGCGGCTCGCGGTAGAGGCGGACGCTGCTCGGATCGGCGCCGAGAACGCCGATGGAGCCTGCACCGAGGCCCGTGAGACGCTGGCGCGCTGCGAGGAGCGGGCCCACCATGCGGCGCGCGAGGCCTATGTGCCGCCGCCGCCCGAGGACCCCCACCCGTTCGCGCACATCTGGCCCACCGACCAGCCCAACCTGCCCCGGCCTGTGGCGCCGGAGCCGGGCCCGGCGTCGGACGGCCTTCCCGTGATCGTGCGCGTCCTGCGGGGCGACCGCGATGCCCGCGAGCGGCTCGTCGCCGCGCTGGCCGGCACCGACATCGACGCGACCCGTGAGTGGCAGCTCCGGATGGCCCACCTCGTGGATTCGATCGTCGCTCGGGCCATCGAGGACGGCTACCTGGACGTCCCCACGGACGATCCGTTCTGGAGCCTGTTCGGGACCCGGGAGGCGCGCGAGATCGTGGCAGCCCTCTCGTCGCTCGGCTTCCGCTACGACGGCCTGTCCGGCTTCGCGGACGGGCGCGTGCCCGGCGCGCGCGACCTGTCGATGGCGGTCGGCTACGCGGGCCTCGACCGGATGCGGATCCGGGCCTGGCCACGCGAGAGCGAGCTTGCGAGCCTCTACGCCGACGTGAGCGTGGCGGCCGCCGAGTGGCTCTCCAACCAGGCCGGCGACCTGTCGCTGGGCAGCATGGTGGACGCGCTGGGCGGGCGCGCGGGCGAGCTGGTCGAGGTCTGGAACGCCTGGGGCCGCGTCCGGCCGGTGCTCCTGGCGCCGTAGCAGGCGGCGACCCGAACGCCCGAATGGGCGCCGTGGGCGCTACCCGGCCGCCTCGACCTCGTTCCCGTCCGCCTCGATCACGATCACCCGGAAGGCTTCTGCAGCCTCCACGCCGATCGCCTCCCCCTCCTCGCGAGCCCAGTCCCGGATCCGGGGCTCGAGGCGCTCCGGGTGCCGGATCTGCGAGCCGTGGGCGCGCAGGGCGCCCAGCTTCCGCTCCAGGGTGGCGGTGACGTCCACGTGGGTGGTGGGGTGGTTCGACCAGAACAGGTAGAGGCGGCGCACGACGTGGGGCTCGAGCCCGTCCCGGGCGAGCCACGGGAACGAGAGCGCGTTGCGCGCCGCCGGGTAGACGGCGTCCACGGCGGCGATGCCGGCGGCGCGGTGGTCGGTGTGGTTGACGCCCCCGTCGGTGTAGAAGAGCGTCTCCGGGTCCACGGCCAGCACGGCGTCGGGCTTGAACGACCGGATCTCCCGCACCAGCTGCTCGCGCAGGGCGAGGTCGTTGGCAAGGGCGCCATCGGGCTGGTGAAGGAACGCGACACCCTCGTACCCGACGACGGCGGCCGCAGCGGTCTGCTCTTCCTCCCGGACGGCCGCCAGCTCCAGCGGATCGGTGCGCCAGTCGTCGGCGCCTGCATCGCCGCTCGTGCAGCAGACGAGGCGGCCGACGGAGCCCTCGTCGATCCAGCGGGCAGCCGTGGCGGCCGGCCCGAAGTCGGCGTCATCAGGGTGGGCGACGATCACCATGAACCGGTCCGGACGCCATCCGTGGGGCGCCGTGGAGGCTGTCTCAGTCATGCCCGTCGATCCCTCCGCGTGGTGGTCGAGACCCGCATCCGCCCGCTCGGCCGGGCTGCACGGAAACCCTCATGCCAGCGTGCGCAAACCCTTATGCCAACCCTCACGGTTGGGCTGAATCCCCGGCCGAGGCCTCGCTCGTCTCCCCGCACGGGCGAAGCCTCTCCTGCTGTCCGGCGTCAGGCGCCGCGCGCCGCGCGGGCGGCCGCGAGGGCGTCCCGAACAGCCTCCGCGTGGCCCTCCGCGTTGACCTTGGGCCAGGCCCTGGCCACCCGCCCGTCCGGATCCACGAGGAAGCTCGAGCGGATGATCCCCATGTAGGTCCTGCCGTAGTTCACCTTCTCGCCCCACGCACCCCAGGTCTCGGCCACCGTGTGGTCCTCGTCGCAGAGCAGGGTGAACGGGAGGCCGAACTTGGCGCGGAAGGCGGCATGACTGCCCGAGCCGTCGGGGCTGATCCCCCAGACCGCGGCATCGAGGCCCGCGAGCTCGGCGTGGAGGTCGCGGAACCCGCAGGCCTCCGTGGTGCAGCCGGGAGTGTCGTCCTTGGGGTAGAAGTAGACGATGGTCCAGGCACCCGCGCGGTCCGCGAGGCGGTGCAGGGTGCCTTGCTCGTCCGGAAGCGCGACCTCGGGGGCCAGGTCGCCGGCCTGCGGCATGCTCATGGCGCGGAGGATAGCCCGCCTGCCGTCCGGGCCCCCTCCGCGGCTCCCGGGGCGGGCGCCGCCTCCACCACCAGCAGGAGCCCGCGCCGGACGACAACCCGGGCGTCGTCCCGGGTGCGCACGTTGGACAGCCCGCGTGCAGGTCCGGGCACCAGCGGCTCATCGCGCAGCGCGTACAGGAGGCCGTGGGTGGTGATCCCCTCGACGACACCGGCGAGCGGCAGCAGCGAGACGATCGCGCCCGTGCGGCCCGGCAGGGCCGTGGTCACCGCGGCCCCGTCGGCCCCGGGCGCCGCGACGAGCGAGACCCTGGTCCGCTCGTCGAGGAGCACGATGTCACGACCGGCAAGCGCCGGGTGGGCGAGCAGCCAGACGTTGGCGAGCGCGTGGTCCAGGCGCTGACCGCCGAACGCACCCAGGACGATGATCCGTTCCGGGGCGCGGCGGACCGCCTCGAGCAGGGCCAGCTCCGTGTCGGATTCGTCCTTGTCCGGGCGTGCCCGGAGGACCGCCACGCCGTCCGCCTCCGCGGCTGCCACGGCGTCCGCCGGGAGCGAATCGAGGTCGCCGACAAGCAGGTCCGGGTGGAGACCCAGGGCACGGGCGTGCTCGAGGCCGCCGTCGGCTGCGATGACGAGCTCGAGGCCGTCGTCCCAGCCCGGCCACGCAGCGTCGAGGCGGTCCCTCGCGGCGACGTCGCCGCCGGCGACCACGACGGCCAGGCAGCGGCCGGGCGGCAGGCCGGCGGCTTCGCGATCGGAGCGTGTCATGGACCGGATCGTACCCGCCGTCCGGTGCGGCAGTGGGTCACGGTCGTGTACTCTCGGGCCGTGTCGGAGACCCCTGTTCCCACGCCGATCTCGCGGGTCGTCGATGCTGCCGCCCGCAAGGGCGTGACGCTCGACATCAAGGTCTTCGAGGAGTCCACGCACACCGCCGAGGAGGCTGCGGCCGCGGTCGGCGCCGAGCTCGGGCAGATCGTGAAGTCCCTCGTGTTCGTGGCTCCGCGGCCGGGCGGCGTGCTGGAGCCCGTGCTGTGCCTCGTGTCCGGCCCCAACCGGGTGGACCTTGCCCGCCTGGCGGCCGTCACCGGCGAGCCCGACATCCGCCGGGCGAACGCCAACGAGGCGCGGGAGCTGACCGGGTTCGTCATCGGCGGGATCCCGCCCATCGGCCATGGCCGGCCGGTGCGCGTGATCATGGACCCCGACCTCGGCCGGTTCCGGGTCGTCTGGGCTGCGGCCGGGACGCAGACCGCGGTCTTCCCGGTCCCGCCCGCCACGCTGCGGATGCTCGCCAACGCCCACGTCGCGCCGATCTGCGAGGAGCGCCGCCAGGCCGACGTCCTCGCGGAGAGCGCCGGGCTCGCCCCGTCGCCGGCGCCCGACGCCGGCGCCTGAGCGGCGGGCCTGTTCGATGACCGCGTCCCCCGAGCCCCGGCACGCCGTCGTCACCTTTCCGGGCGGCCTGCGCACCTCGTTCCGGTGGGCCGGCAGCGGGGGTGCGCCGGCGGTCTTCGCGCTCACCGAGACCGGGGGCCCGCTCACCGACCTGGGTGATCTCACCGGTCCCGACCCGGACCGCCGCTGCCGGGCCGAGGTTCGCGTGGACTCGCCATCGGGTCCCTGG
>JBAXFC010000173.1:0-7344 GCA_037140135.1 Chloroflexota bacterium | reverse complement strand
GTCGCCGGGCTCGGCGGTGGCGCCGCCGTTGTCGTCGCCGGGCTCGGCGGTGGCGGTCGGCTCGGGCGAGGGGCTCGCCGTCGGGTCGAGGGTCGGCTCGGTCGAGAACGACCCGTGGTCGTCGGTGGGCTCGGTCTCGCGGACCAGGAGGATCGACTCGGCCCGCGGGGACGGGGCGACCGCGGTCGCGATGCCTGCCGTCAGCCCGAGAGCTGCCACGGCCACTAGACTGATCGTTGCGAGGTTGCGCATCTGGTTGGCTCCTTCGTTGTTGTGCTTGCTGTGTCACAACTGTCGAGCCGGCGGAACTGCAAGACCACGGACCGTGGCCGTGAAACCTTTCAGACTTTGGTCCGACTCGGAGAGGCATGCACACCCGGCCTTCGACCCCCAGCGGGCTCTCACTCGCCCGCCGCTTCCTGCTCGCGAACCTCGTGGTCGTCGTGGTCGCCAGCCTCGCGGTGGCCGCGTGGGTGGGTGTGCAGCTCGAGAACGGCGTGCTCAGCCGCACGTCCGCCGTGACCGCGCTGTACATCGAATCCTTCGTCGAGCCCGAGCTCACGTCGATGGCGACCTCGCAGGCGCTGCCGGCCGCAAGCGTGAGCCGGCTGGATGCGCTGCTCTCCTCCACCCAGCTCGGCGAGCGGGTCGTGTCATTCCGCGTGTGGAGCCCGGACGGCACCATCGTCTACTCGCCCAACCGCGCCCTGATCGGCCAGCACTTCGAGCCCGAGGGAGGCCTCGCCCGATCCCTCGAGGGTGACGTGTCGGCCGAGTTCTCGGACCTCTCAGGCTCGGAGAACACCTATGAGCACGCGCGCTGGAGCCGGCTGGTCGAGACCTACGTGCCCGTGCGCGAACGCGGTGGCGGACGGGTCATCGCCGTCACCGAGTTCTACCAGCTCCCCGACGAGATCGACGCCCAGGTCGCGTCGGCGCGCGTTGCGTCGTGGGCCGTGGTGGCAATCGCAGCGATCCTCTCCTACCTGCTCCTTGCAGGGATCGTGAAGCAGGGCAGCGACACGATCGAGCGCCAGCACGCGGCCCTCCAGGCGCGGGTTGCCGAGCTCACCACCCTGCTGGAGCAGAACGGGCGGCTGAACCAGCGCCTGCGGGGCGCTGCCGACCGGACGACGGCGCTCAACGAGGCGGGGCTGCGGCGGATCGGCAGCGACCTGCATGACGGCCCGGCCCAGACCCTCGCACTCGCGCTCCTGCGGATCGATGAGCTCGAGGACGGGGAGGTCGTCTCGGATGCGGTGGCCTCCGCGCTCGCCGACCTGCGGCTCATCTCGGCCGGCCTGCGCTCGCCGTCATTCGAGCCACTCAGCGTGGCCGAGGTGATCGAGCGTGGCGTCCGCGAGCACGAGAAGCGGACGGGCGTGTCCGTGCCACTCGAGGCCACGGGCACAGACCGCAGAGACGTCGGCGTCGTCGTCAAGATCGGGCTGTACCGCGTCCTGCAGGAGGCGCTATCGAACGCGAGGCGGCACGCCGACGGGAAGGAGATCGCGGTGCGACTGGACCAGGGCGACACTGGCATCACGCTCGAGGTGGCCGACCGGGGTCCAGGCTTCGACGCCGGCACCGTCCGCGAGGGAGCCCTTGGACTCGCAGGCATGCGCGAGCGTGCCGAGCTGCTCGGCGGAACCTTCGCGATCGCGTCGCGGGACGATGGCCCGGGAACGCGGGCCACGCTGATCGTGCCCGGCACCGGGGAGATGACGGCGTGAGCGAGGCCGTGCTCCGGATCGTCGTGGCGGACGACCATCCGCTCTACCGCGACGGGGTGGTCGCCACGCTACGGGCGGCCGGCTTCGATGTGGTGGGCCAGGCATCGATCGCGAGGGATGCGGTGAGGCTCGTGGGCGAACTGGCGCCGGACCTCGCGCTGTTCGATGTCAGCATGCCTGGCGGCGGGATCACCGCGGCGCGTGAGGCCAAGACGGCGAGCCCGGGGACGCAGGTCGTCATGCTCACCGTGTCCGAGGACGAGGACGACCTGCGGGCGGCGATCGAGGCCGGCGCCACGGGGTACATCCTCAAGGGCGTTGCCGGACGCGAGCTCGCGGCGATCCTGCGCCAGGTCGCAGGCGGCGATCGGTATGTGAGCTCGCGGCTCGCGTTCTCGGCGCTGCGACCGGCAGTCCGGGCGGCCGATCCACTGGCGGAGCTGACCGAGCGCGAACGCGAGATCCTCGATCTCGTCGCTGAAGGACTCTCCAACGCCGAGATCGGCGGGCGCCTGGTCATCGCGGAGAAGACCGTGAAGCACTACATGACGAGTGTCCTCGCGAAGCTCGGCGCACGCAGTCGCGTGGAGGCGGCCCTCATCGGCTACAAGGCCGGACTCGGCCGCAAGGCGGAGTGAGGACGCGCACCTCCTGACGGGGCCTGGGCGCAGACGGCATCTGCGCACGCTGCGCACACCTTCTGCACATCGCGGTCCGACGATGTCGGTGATCGGCAGTCAAGCCTGCCGCCACCCATCGGCAACCCGCCAGTCCAGGAGGACATCGTGAACGAGAACCGAACCAGCAGCGGCCCGAACGTCGGGCTGCTCCTGCTCATCCCCGCCGCGGCGATCGTGGCCCGCATGGCGGTGCGCCACCACCAGGTGGCGTGGGATGGGGGCGGGGCCCCCGATGGCGGCCCCCGGCTGCCGCCGCGCATCGAGTGGGCGCTGAACCGCTGGCACGCTCGGGCCCACAAGGCCGCCGAACCGACCGGAGCGGTCGCGGCGGTCGAGGCGCCTTCCGCCTGACGGAGCCTCGAGGGCATACTCGTTCCTGCCGTCGCGCGCTGCAACGGCAGGAACGACCGTCACCCACCGGAGGACAGATGACCAGCGGACCCATTCCCCCGAACGGGCCGGGCATCGAGGAGCTCCTCGAGCAGGAGCGGCGCCTCGTCCTCCCGGCCGCCGACCCGCTGACGCTCCATGCCATCGGGACCGCGCTCTACGACGCAGCCGTCAGCCGCGGCCTCCCGCTGGCCGTCCAGGTCCGCAGCGGCGAGCGCCTGGTCTATGCCGCAGCAGCCCCGGGCAGCTCGGCCGTCAATGATCGATGGGCCACGCGCAAGGCTCGCGTCGTCCACCTGTTCGAGCGCAGCTCCCTGCTCGTCCGGCGCCAGCACGAGCAGGACGGCGAGGACTTCCACGTGAAGCAGCAGCTCCCGGGCGATCTGTACGCCCCCCACGGCGGGGCCTTCCCGCTGCGGGTCGCCAACGTCGGCCTCATTGGCAGCGTCGTGGTCTCGGGGCTGCCGCAGGTGGAGGATCACGCGTTCATCATCGAGATCCTCACCGCCTTCCTGGCCGCCCGATGAAGGGCCTCGTGGTGACGTTCCACCTGCTCCCAGGCCACGAGTCGGCGTTCGACGCCCTCCTGGCGGACGAGCTCGCCGGGATCCAGAAGCTCGAGCCGGGCACCCTGCTCTACGCCCGGGCCCTGCACGCCGAGGCACCGGCCGATCGCGTCCTGCTCGAGGTCTATCGCGACGAGGCGGCGTTCGCGGCCCACGAGGAGCAACCCCACACCCGGCGGTTCCTCGAGGAGCGCGGGCAGCACCTTGCCGGCCCGGTCGAGGTCCGCTGGCTCGTGGTTTCGGACGTGGCCGGGGCCTGGACCGCCTGAGGGCGGCCGCCAAGCGGCATCCGAGGGCGCCAACTCCGGCGCCGACTCCATCGGGCACGGCAGTGGTCTCGGCCGCCAAGCTCTCACTGCCTCCAGGGGCGGCCCCTTCCACTCGGGATCGCCCGGGTCCGGCGCTGCCCCTTCGGGCATGGGCCGTCTGCCCGATGGGATGGTTCCACCATATCGACGACGGCAGCTCACGACGTTAGGCTCTGACCAGCGGCCTCCACATGCGAGTCCTCCGTGCCTCAACCCCTGCGAGCCCAGAGATCACAGCCGCGCTCAGAGCGTGGCGCGCGCCCAAAGGCGTCGGATGGCGTCGCGAGGGCCGGCGCCGGCGCGCCGTCGGGCGTGCTCGACCTCCAGCGCCTGGCCGGCAACAGCGCCGTGGTCGAGTTGCTGGGCGTCCAGCGCTCGGTTGTCGACGAGCTGGGGATCTCTCCCGCCAAGGACCGTCTTGCCCGCGCCTTGGACGACGACCACGAGTCGGATGCGATCACCGCCTTCGCCCAGCTTGACGCTGCCGAGACCGACTCGGTCCTTCGCAGTGACCGATGGCGCGACCTGGCCACGGGCTCGTTCGACAACGCGGAGATGCACCGCGCGATGATCGCCACCGACCAGAAGGGCCTCCTCTGGAACAAGCTGATCTGGGAGTTCGACGAGGGCACGAACTGGAGCCAGCTCCGGGCGCTGATCGTGGCGGCTCCGACGCCCCAGCGGAGCCTGGTCATGAGCGAGGGCGGCAACTGGTTCCGCGACCAGTTCGTGGGCGAGGTCGGGAACCACACGATGGGCGAGGCCGTGCGGAGCATGGGGCCGCCCCTGCGCCACCAGCTCGACTGGATGATCGAGGAGGGCGTGGACCGGCAGGAGTTCGAGTGGCTGATCGAGGAGAGCTCGCCCTCCGAGATCTACGCCGCATCAGGCGACGCGGGACTGATGGCCCGCCTGCGGGAAGAGGTTGGCCGGGACTCGGGCGTCGTCACGGCCCTCGAGGCGGCTCGCCGGATCGAGCCGACCGGCACGACGCCGGTCGGCCCCCGCTGGACAGAAGCCGACCGCAACATGCTGGCCGCACAGGCGGCGAAGGTGGGCGTGATCGACGTCCGGATGGCCGCCAGGGCCCCAGGAGCGGTCGCCGCGCTCGCGGACGCCGACTACGCGGCGTTCCGGGCGCTGCTCGCCGGCGCGGGCTCCGACGCGGAGCGGGCGTTCATCCTCAAGGCCCTCGCGACCGGTCATGCCATCGGGGAGGTCACCACCTTCGCCACGACCATCAGGGGGATGACCGATGCCTGGCTGATCCAGAACCTCAACGTGCTCCAGATCACGAGCACGACCGACACGGCGGGCGGAACCGGGATCATCCAGCAGTTCGGCAACAGCTGCGGCCCGACGTCGGTCCAGGTGCTGCGCGCAGAAGCGGACCCGATCTACGCCCTGTCGCTCAACTCCGCGGGCCCGGTCGGCCAGGCGTCCCCAACAGCCGTCACCAACCCGACCACGATCCCCAACACCGCGGCCGCCGGCGAGCAGGGCGCCATCCTCGACGCGCACGTCGCGGACGGGACCGGCAACGCCCCGTTGAACCGCGCCACCCCGGGCGGTGGGGCATGGGTCGAGACAGACATGAACGCGCGCCGCCAGGCGACCGGGGTGGAGTACACGCGCCGGGACATCGGCAGCGACCTGAGCGTCGACCAGGCGCTCGCGATCCTGACCATCAGTACCGGCATGGGCATCGACGTTCCGATCATCGTCGGCTCGAGGCCGGGCGAGTTCGCCCACTACGTCGTGGTCATCCGCAAGGATGGCGATCGCTACCAGATCCACGACGTGTGGGCGGGCCAGACGGTGTGGCGCACCGCGACCGATTTCCGGACGAGCCGGCTCAATCTGCCCAGCAACCACATGGCGATCTCGGCGTTGGCCGAGCCGCGGCTCGTGACGTAGGAGGGCTGCCAAGTGTCAGGCCCAGGCGGCATGGACGAGCCGCACGACCTCAACCGCGACGAGCTGCTGGCGATCAACGTCCCGGCCCTGCTCGCAGCGGGCATCTCAGATGGCGCAGGGCGGATGCGCGGGGAAGTCCAGGGGACCGCCCAGGCCGCGGCATGCGTCCAGCTCCTGGCAGCCGACGTGCCGCTCGACCTGCTCGGCCGGATCGTCACGATGGTGAACCGCCACACGTGGCGGGCAGCCGTCGAGGACATCGCCGTCATCGTGGAGGAGCCGGACAAGCGCGGCTTCCCTGGCGTGAGCGGGATGGTCCGGGCGGGGATCGCAGCCTGCCGTGACGGCGACGAGTACGTGCACTTCGCGCGCTGGCTGGCCGACGTGTACGGGCTTGCGGCGATCGGCGCAGCAGCCGCCCGGAGCGCTCCCGGCTGACGGCGAACGGCGCGCTCTAGAACGCTGGCGCCACGTCGATCACCCTGCCCTCGCGGGCGGACTGCTGCGCGGCCAGCATCACCGCGAGGACGTGGCGCGCGTGCCGCCCGCTTGCAACCGGTTGCACGCCATCGCGGATGCAATCGGCCAGGTGCTCGATGAGCGACCCGCGCTGCAGCTCGGCGAACCGGTCCGAGCCCACGGGGAAGATCTCGTAGCCCTGCGGGCTGATCCAGCCGGCGAGACCCGGCGCCGCGTCCAGCCGGTACACCTCCACGGGCGGCGCCGCCACGTCGCCGCGGTTGACGAGGATCGTCCCCTCCAGGCCGAAGACCTCCATGCGCGGGCTCCGCGACGCGACCACGTTGAAGGTCCCGTCGATCACCGCGAAGGTGGCGTCGCCGAAGTCGAGGAGCAGCAGGTTGTTGTCGGGCGCGGTCACCGGGATCGTCCGCCCGTCGAACGCGCCGCCGCGCGCGACCCGCGTGGGCACCGTGATCCCGGACATCGCCGACACCCGCTTCGCCGCCCCCAGCACGCCCGTGGCCTGGGTGATGCCGTAGACGCCCAGGTCGAGGAGCGCGCCCACGCCCTCCTGGTAGAACGGCGACGGGTCCACCGGCCATGACAGGCCGGCCGCACCGGCGTGGGAGGATTGCACCCGCGCGAAGGCGACCTTGCCGATGGCACCCCGCGCCACCAGGCCCCGCGCCCGCGCCCAGTCGGCCGCAAGCATGTCGGCGGGCGCGGCCACAACGTGCAGGCCCTTGCGATCCGCGAGCTCGAGCAGCTCGTCGGCCTCGGCGAGCGTGCCCGAGATCGGCTTCTCGGTGACCAGGTGCAGGCCAGCCTCGAGGATCCGCTTCGACGCCTCGAAGTGCGCCGGACCCGGCAGGAGGTTCACCACGGCGTCGAGGTCCAGGGCCAGCAGCTCGTCGAGCGACTCGACCACCCGGCCGATCTCGTGGGCCTCGGCCACCGACCGCGCGTGCTCGAGCCGGCGATCCGCGATCGCGACCACCTCGATGCGGTCCCGGATCTTGCCGAGGTGGGGCAGGTAGCCGTAGCCGATCGTCGCGATCATCCCCGCACCGAGGACACCCACCCGCAGGCGCGGCGTCGCCAGGGGCTGGACGGACGGCGTATCGATGGTCATGGCGCGACCTCCGCGGCGCGGTTGCGCCGGTAGTTGGCGTAGTGGACGGCGCCGATCGCCTGGGCGAACTGGGCCACCGTGTAGGTCTCGCTGTCGCGAAGCCGGCGCATTTCGACATCTACACGGCCATCGTTACTGGTCTGCAGGATCCGGCCA
>JBAXFC010000172.1:0-7356 GCA_037140135.1 Chloroflexota bacterium | reverse complement strand
GCCCAGGGATCGCTCGCCGCCCCCGCCGCCGCCGTGCGCAACGCGCTGGCCGGCCTTTTCCGACCCCTCGCGACCGCTGAGCGCGCCCTTCCCCTGGCCGTCGCCGCGATCGTCGCCATCGCCTCCCTCCTTGCCCTCCTGCCCGGCCAGGCGGCTGTCGCAACCGGCGGCACCTCGGGCCGTGGGCAAGGCGTCCGCATCGCCGTCAACGGCGGCAACAGCGCGGACGGCCTCGCCGCCATCGACCAGCGCGTTGACGGCAGCCCGGGGAGCTTCGTCCCCGTCGTCATCCCCGCCGACTCCATCGATGCGCCCGTCGTGGACGCCCCACCGGTGGCCGACACCGGCGCCTTCCTCGCCGACGGCACGCTGCTGACCGGCTACACGCCCCAGACCGCGGTCGATGACGGCGCTGACACCATCGTCAAGTACAAGGTGAAGTCCGGCGACACGCTGAGCGGCGTCGCCCGCAGGTTCGGCGTCTCGATGATGACGCTCTGGTGGGCCAACAAGCTCAAGTCCAAGGATGCGCTCCACATCGGCCAGGTGCTGCGGATCCCGCCGGTCTCCGGCCTGGTGGTCACGGTCGGCACCGCGGACACGATGGAGTCCATCGCCGCCAAGTACGGCGTCAAGGTCGCCCGGATCATGGCCATCAACGGCCTCTCCGACGACACGCTCGTCGTGGGCCAGGTCCTCGTGCTCCCAGGTGCGCATGGCGCCCCGATCCCCACGCCGAAGCCCACCCCCAAGCCGAGGGCGACGTCGCACTCGGGCGGCTCGGCGGGCCACTCCACGGCGTCGCACTACACCGGCGGCCCCGCCCACTACACCGGTGGCCGGTTCCACTGGCCGGTGGTCGGTGGCAACAACTACATCAGCCAGTACTTCCACTACGGCCATATCGCCATCGATATCGCCGCTGACTACGGCTCCAAGGTGGTCGCGGCCGCCGGGGGACGCGTCGCCTTCGCGGGCTGGAAGTCCAATGGCGGCGGCTGGCAGGTCTGGATCAACCACGGCAACGGGACCTACACCACGTACAACCACATGTCCGGGCTCACCGTCGGGACCGGCCAGTTCGTGGGCAAGGGCCAGCAGGTCGGCCGGATCGGCGCGACCGGCAACGCGACCGGACCCCACCTCCACTTCGAGGTCTGGGTCGGTGGCGAGCCGTGGCAGGGCACCGCGGTCAACCCGATGCGGTACTTCTAGGCTCGTCCAAGCCGCTCCCGGCCGGTCCCGGCAGGGACCGTGCGACAATGCCGCCGATGTTTCTTGATGATGTCCGGATCTCCGTGCGCGCCGGCGCGGGCGGCGACGGTGCAGCCACGATGCGCCGGGAAGCCCACGTCCCACGTGGCGGCCCTGATGGCGGCGACGGCGGTCGCGGCGGCTCGATCTACCTGCGCGTGGATCCGGGCCAGACCGCGCTCCACGATTTCCGCTTCAAGCACCACTTCCTGGCGACGCCGGGCGGCAATGGCGAGGGCCAGCGCAAGCATGGCAAGGCCGGCCCAGACCTGTACCTCGCGGTCCCACCCGGCACGGCGGTCATCGAGATCGCCTCGGGCGCGCTGATCGCGGACCTGGTCGCCGTGGGCCAGGAGGTCATGGTCGCCCGTGGCGGTCGCGGGGGCCTTGGCAACACCCACTTCGCCACCGCGACCCACCAGGCCCCCAAGCACGCCCAGCGGGGTGAGCCGGGCCAGGAGCAGGAGCTGCGGCTCGAGTTGCGGCTGATCGCCGATGTCGGGCTGGTGGGCCTGCCCAACGCCGGCAAGTCCACGCTGCTCGCCGCCCTGACCGCGGCCCGCCCCAAGATCGCGCCCTACCCGTTCACCACCCTCGAGCCCAACCTGGGTGTCATGGACCTCGGCATCGAGGATGGGCGCAGGCCCACCATCGCCGACGTGCCGGGTCTGATCGAGGGTGCGTCCGCGGGCGCCGGGCTGGGCCATGCCTTCCTGCGCCACGTGGAGCGGACCCGGGTCCTGCTCCATATCGTGGACGGCTCCTCCCGTGATCCACGGTGGGACCACGGCGTGATCCGTGACGAGCTCGAGGCGCATGACCCGGCGCTGCTGGCCAAGCCGATGCTCACCGTGTTCAACAAGATGGACCTGTCGGACGCGCTCGAGGCATGGCCCGCATTCCGGGCCGCGATGGAGGCGGCGCACATCCCGGTCGTGGCGATCTCGGCCGACACCGGCGAAGGGCTGGATGCGCTCCGGACCGCGGTCGGCGACATGCTGCCCGGCGCCGAGAGCTTCGATGCGCCCCCTGATCCGGGCGGCGTCGTGGTCCACAAGATCGAGGCCTCCGGCGAGGGCTTCTCGATCGAGCGCGAGGACGACGCCTTCCGGGTCCGCGGCAAGCGGATCGAGCGGTCCGTGGTCCAGACCAACTTCGAGAACGAGGAGTCCGCGGAGCGCTTCCAGCGCGAGCTGGCGAAGAGCGGGATCGAGCTCGCCCTCAAGCGGGCAGGCGTCCGGCCCGGAGACAACGTCCGGATCGCCTCGGTCGAGCTCGAGTGGGATCCACCCGAGGATGGCCGGTGATCGAGGCGGAGGCCGTCCTTCCGCCCGCGGCCATCGTGCCGGGCTCCGTCGGCGTCTTCGGCGGCACCTTCGACCCGATCCACCACGGGCACCTCGTGATCGCCGAGGAGGCGCGCGAGGCCCTGGGGCTCGAGCAGGTGCGCTTCGTCCCGGCCGCGGGATCGCCGTTCAAGACGGACCGCCCGGTGACGCCGGCTCCGCATCGCGAGGCGATGGTGGAGGCAGCCATCGCGGGCAACCCGGCCTTCACCTGCTCCCGCCTGGAGCTGGAGCGGCCCGCCCCGTCGTACACCGTGGACACCCTGCTCGCCATCGCGGCTGCGGGTGTCGGGCCGGACCGGCTGTGGCTGATCCTCTCCTCGGAGGCGCTCGCCGGATTCCCGCGCTGGCGCGAGCCATCCCGGATCCTGGCCATCGCCCGTCTCGCCGTCGTGCCGCGCGGCGGGTTCGACCCCCTCGGGCCCGCCTGGGTCGCCGAGCACTTCCCGCGTCGGGAGGACCGGTTCGCCTTCCTCGCCGGGCCTCTCCTGCCGATCTCCGGTAGCGTAGTCCGCCGCCGGGCCGCCGCCGCCCGATCCGTCCGCTACCTCGTCCCTGACGCCGTCGCCCGCTACATTGCGGAGCACGCCCTCTACCTCGAACCTGCCCGGAGGACCCAGACCTCGTGACCGAACCCGTCCAGCCCACCGCGCCGCGCGCCGACGGCCTGCCCGCCCGCGAGACCGTCGCGCCGGCATCCGATCGGGCCTCGCTCGATCTTGCCCGCCGCATCGTCGAGCTCGCGGAGGACAAGAAGGCGGCCGACATCATGCTGCTGGACCTCACCGGGCTCACCACGCTCGCCGACGCGTTCGTCATCTGCTCGGGCGGCTCGGAGCGCCAGATCTCCGCCATCGCCGACGGCATCGTCGAGGGCCTGCGCGAAGAGGGCGTCCGACCGTATGGCCGCGAGGGGACCTCGGAGTCGCATTGGGTGCTGGTGGACTTCGGCAGCGTCATCGTGCACGTGTTCACACCCCCGGAGCGCGAGTACTACCAGCTCGAGAAGCACTGGGCCGCCGCCCGGATCGTCCTCCAGGTCCAGTAGCGCGCCGCTCGCCGGCCTGCGCCCCGGGGAGGTCCCCGACCCCGCCGGGGTGGGGATTGGGGCAGTCGAGGGGGGTCCGGCCCCCGGGTGAGGGGTACTGGATGGAGCGGTACCGGTGGGTCATGTCCAAACCCGCGCCCGAGGGCTACCGTTCTGGGCAGGTCGACAACCACAAGGGTTGGCGCCACCGGAGAAGGTCCGATGTCGGGCTTGCGAGATCGCTGCCCCGCCTGCAGCCGGCGCCTCATCATCACCCGCTTCGATACGACGTTCCGGCTTCCGGACCGGACGGAGCGGCTCTGCTTCGGCATCCCCGGCGGCCTGTGCGAGGACTGCCACCAGCTCTACATCGATCCCGAGCTGATCGAGCTGCTGGACCTCGGCGAGGGCCGGTGCGTGTTCGCGATCGAGAGCGACCTCGTGGTGCAGGAGCAG
Organism: Chloroflexota bacterium; assembly: GCA_037140135.1. Classification (GTDB taxonomy): domain Bacteria; phylum Chloroflexota; class Limnocylindria; order Limnocylindrales; family CSP1-4; genus CAIXZV01. Next base: position 3,273 of record JBAXFC010000172.1, on the reverse strand, counting down.
GCCTGGTCCTCGGCCGACTGACCGTCAACGTTCCGGTGGAAGCGGGCGCGCGACGAGCGCGCCCGTTCTGATTCCCGGAGCCGACTGCGTCGCCGCGTGTGTCGGTGCTAGCGCCTGCGCGCTGCGCGCGGCATGACCAGGTCGCTGATCCAGAGCGTGAACGCGAGCCGGACCTGGTGCTCGGTTGCGCCGGAGCCTTCGGCACCCTTGAAGCGCGCGTCGAGGTCGAGCAGTCCTTCGAGCGCCGCATCGAGCTCGGGGAGCGACCAGGCGTGGGCCTGCTCCACCAGCTTCTGGACCCGGAACGGGTGCCCGCCGATGGCCTTGACGATGTCCGGCGGCTTGGAGCCCACTGCGATGTGATCAGCGGCGACCAGGAGCTCTCGGATGCGCCGGTAGAGCATCGTGATCAGGAGCGGCAGGGGCGCCGTCTCGAGGAGCCGGTCGAGGAGTGGACCGGCCTTGTCGGTCCGCCGCTCGGCGACCGCATCGAGGAGCGCCCAGGTGGAGTCGGGGATCACCTCCGGCACCAGGGCCCGCACGTCCTCGGCCCTGATCGGATCGGACTGGCGGTAGAGGGCGAGCTTGTCCAGCTCCGCGGCAGCCAGGGCGCCCTGGCGCTGGCGGTCCACGTCGCCCTCCATGACGAACGCTCCCACCCGCCGGGCGAGCTCCTCGGAGGCATCGATCTCGAGGACGATGCCGCGATCCTTGGCCAGGTTGCGCAACCAGCCCGCGAGCTGGTGCGCCTTGGGCGCCGCGTACTCGCGGGCCACGCCACCGGAATGGATGACCGACGCCTCGAGGCCGACCAGCATGGCCGCGCGCTTCCTGCCGTTGTCGCCCTGCTCGATGAACACGAGGGCGTTGCCGGGGGCGACGTTCGCGATGGTGCGGTCGAGGGCCTCTCGACCGTCCCTGGAACGGATGAGTGGTCCCGGATCGGTGACCACGGCCACGGTCCCGCCGCCGAACATCGGGGCGGTTCCCACGCGCTCCGCGATGGCCGGGATGCTCGCCTCCGCGCCCGTCGTGCGCCAGCGATCGGGGGAGGCGCCGGTCTCGCGCTCCAGGTGGCGCGCGATCTCCATCACCGCCCGATCGAGCGCGAACCCGTCCCCGCCGCGGTAGTAGGCGACGATCGGGGCGATCATCGGGCGGCTCCGATCGCGCGCCGGGCCCAGCGGAGACGCTGCACCGTCGTGGGCGAGGCCGCTGCTGCAGCGCAGATCTCGCGCTCGAGTGTTTCGGCGCGGTCCACGACCAGGGCGATCTCGGCGTCCGTCCAGGCGGCCTTGCGCGAGCCCGGCTTGGGCGCGAGGGCGGTGCCGGCCGGATAGCGCCGCCGCCACGAGGCGAACCGCGCATCCATCGTCTCGAGATGCTGGCCGGCGCGCTTGTCCGCGTAGGCGACGATCCGAGCCTCCAGCGGTGCTCCTGCGAGGCGGGCAGCGTCGTCCGGGCTCACGAGACGCGTCACCGGATGGTCCCGCACCAGCTCCCCGAGCGCGGGCAGGCCACGCGCCGTGAGCCATGCCGCCGACCCGTCACCATGGCGAACCTCGGGTTGGCGCCCGACCGCGGGCAGCTTGTCCACGTCGTGCAGGAGCGCTGCCGCCTCCACTGCCGCCAGGTCCACCTCGTGGCCCTGGGCCTCGGCACGCCGGGCGAGCCAGGCCGCCACGTCCGCCACGGCGCAGGCGTGGGCCAGGAACCAGGCGGGCGGATCGAGGGAGAGGAGCAGGCGTGCGGCCTCGCGGCGCGCCGGGGCGGTCATGCCATGGATCGTAGCCGGTGACGGCGACCCGGGCGGAGGCCGGCCGGGCGGCCGGCCGGGAGGGCAGGGCCTGCGCGGTGCGACGGGGGGTGCCGGTCGAGACCACGAGGCCGTCCGCTCGCAGGTCCACCCCGATCGTGCCTGATTGGTCGGTGCGCAGGATCCGCGCGCCCGCAGCCTGCAGCCGGGCCAGCGTCGGCGGTGCTGGATGACCGTAGTCGTTGTCGGCGCCGACCGAGATCAGGGCCAGGCGGGGCCGCGTGGCGGCGAGCAGGGCGGCGCTGGTCGCCGTGGCGCTCCCGTGGTGGGCCACCTTGAGCAGGTCGAGCTGCGGCAGGCCCGCCGCCAGGAGGGCGGGGTCCACGTCGTCCTCGGCGTCGCCGGTGAGCAGGAAGGACCGGCCGTTGGCCGAGCCGAGCAGGACGATCGAGGTGTCGTTGATCGCGCGCCCGGTCGAGCCCGGCTGGACCGCCACGGTCCCAGGTGTGGGCCACAGGACGCGCAGCCCGATCTCGCCCAGCCCAAGGGAGTCACCGGCGGCCAGGATCCCTCGGGCGATGCCCGGGCGGGCCCTGAGGGCGGCGTCCCAGGCCGCCCAGCCCGGGCCGGAACCGTGCATCCCGGGCTCGTAGGTCCTGCGCACGGCGTAGCGCTCCAGGACCCGTACCAGGCCCGCCGCGTGGTCCTCGTGAGGGTGCGTGAGCACCAGCACGTCGATCCGGCGATCCCACGGTGGAATCTGCGCGTCGAGCCCGATCAGCAGGCGGTCCGGGTCGGGGCCGCCATCCACCAGCATCCGGGCGCCGGTGCGGCTCTCGATGAGGATCGCGTCGCCCTGGCCGACGTCGAGCACCGAGACGCGCGTCGTGCGGCCGGCCGTGTCCGCGAAGGCCAGCGTCGAGAGCGCGAGGACCAGGATGGCCGCGATGAGGGCCGGTCGATGCCAGCGGGGAGCGGACGCCTCGCCGCTCGAGCGGGCGGCCTTCTGGACCTGCTGGGTCCGCTCGGCCTTCTGGGCGCGCGCAGGGGCGGCCGTGCCTGACCTCCCGATGGCCGACGCCCGGGCCGTCCCGAGTCGCAGGAGCCTCGGGAGGACGATGACGGCGATGACGGCCCCGCCTGCCGCTGCTGGGGCGAACTCCGGTGGGATCGCGACGGCCGCGAAGGGGATCGCGGCCGCCGTGCGGACCGCGCCCACGATCACGTGCAGCAGCAGCCAGGCCGGCAGCCCGGCGACGATCCCGACGACGCCTGGTGCTCCCGCCGTCACGAGGGCGCCCGCAGCCATCGCGATCACGCCGGTCCCCATGGCTGCGGGCACGAGCGGCACAACCACCAGGTTGACCACGGGCGACACGAGCGACAGGCGGCCGAAGGTGAGCAGCACGTCCGGGAGCGTCGCCGCCTGCGCCGCGAGCGAGATCCCGAGGCCTTCGGCGAGCCAGCCGGGCATCGCCCGGCCGCCAGGCAGGCGGAGCCCGCCCAGCCATACGCCG
>JBAXFC010000171.1:0-7382 GCA_037140135.1 Chloroflexota bacterium | reverse complement strand
GTAGCCGGTGCGGGCGATCTGAACCGGGATGCCGGCGACCACGCCCTCGGTGATCCCGTAGTAGCGGATCCCGGCGAGGTCCGTGGCGGTCAGCGGCTGCAGGATCTCGATCGAGCGGGGACCCTGGATCGCCACCAGGCCGGTGGCCAGGCTGCGGTCGTCGAGCACGGCCTCGAAGCCGGTCATCCGCTCGGCCAGGGCGTCCGAGACGACCCGGGCGTTGGACGCGTTGGCGACGACCATGAACCGGTCCGCCGCCAGGCGGTAGACGATGAGGTCGTCGAGGATGCCGCCGTCCGGCGAGCAGATCATCGAGTACTGGGCCCTGCCCACCGCGAGGGTCGGCGGATCGGTGACCAGTGCCGCGGCCAAGGCGGCCCCGGCACCCGGCCCCTCCACCACGAGCTCGCCCATGTGGGACAGGTCGAACAGGCCGGCGGCGGAGCGAACCGTCCGGTGCTCCTCGAGGATGCCGGCGTACTGGATCGGCATCATCCAGCCGGCGAACTCCACGATCCTGGCGCCCAGGGCTTCATGCCGGGCAAGGATCGGCGACGGGATCGGCGACGAGGCGGGGGCTTCGGTCATGGCAGTGGGAGTTCCTCGCTGGTGGGCGCGACCGGAAACGAGCCATCCGTCGCGGCGGCGGCGGCCCGGGCCGCCAGGGCCCGCTCCGTCTCGAAGGTGAGGAGCGTCGCGGCCTCGTCGAAGCCGATCCAGCGGACTTCGTCGAACTCGTGGTCGTGGCGCCCGAGATCCCCGCCGGTGGGGACCATGAGGAAGTAGTGGACGGTCTTGTGGATCCGGGTCCGGCCCTGGTTGAAGGAGTACTCGATGGACTCGAAGCGGCGCACGATGCGGACCTCGAGCCCGCTCTCCTCGCGCACCTCGCGGAGCGCGGTCTGCTCGGTCGTCTCGCCCTGGTCGGGCGTCCCCTTCGGAAGCGTCCAGGTGACGCCGTCGCGATCACGCCTGCGCTTGCCGACGACGAGTTGCGGTGCGCCCTCGACGAACCGGATGACGATGCCGCCCGCGGAGGTGGCGACGCCCTGCTTCAGGCGCGCCACGCGGGGGCCACGGCCGGCCGACGCGCGGCGCCGTCGCGGCGGGAGCCCGTCCAGGCCATCGACGTGCCGTGGTGCGGCATGCCGCTCGCGACCGGGCGCGCCGGCGCGACGACCAGGGAGCGCCATGGGGCGCGCAGGGCGGTCAGGGGACCCACATCGCGATGGCGCAGCACCGTGCGATGTGCGGAGGCCGGGACGAAGACGGGTCCCGCGTGAAGTCCGAGACGCCGTTCCCGTGCGCGCTTCGTCGGGTGGACGTATCGCGCGGGCCAGGCCGCGAAGCCGGCGGCGATGCTGTGCTGCATGTCCGCATCGTACCGCCTCACGACGCTCCTGCAAGGGCGGTGCGGAGTCGTTCGGACACTTCCGGTGACAGGGTGCCCCGCGCTTCTGCGATCCCGATCGACCGCTCGAGCAGGGCCCCGTAGACAGGCACGGTGGACGGGGCCCGCGCGCCCAGGACGGCGAGGTGGGTGCGCAGCGTCCCGGTGTCGCCACGGGTCGCCGGGCCGGTGAGCGCGACCGCGATCCCGAGCGCCTCCGCGTTGGCGATCGTCTGGAGCACCAGGGGCACGTAGATCCGGAGCGCCCCCTCCTCGTCGAGGCCCACGATCGCGGCGATCTCGCGGATGGTGTCGAGGAGCGTCGTCACACCGCCCGCCGCGAGGACGGCCGCCGCGTGGTAGGCCGCCTTGGAGCCGGGGGCAAGGCGGACCGGCCGGCCTCCGATCGCGTCGGCCATGTCGGCAAGGTGGCCGGCCAGCTCGTCGTCGCCCTCGATCGCGATCGTCGCACCCACGAGGGCGGCCAGCGCCCGGTCGAGGTCGGCGAAGGCGACGAGCGGGTGGAAGGCCCCGGCCTGGGAGCCCGCCGCCATCGCCGGGTGCAGCACCTCGGCGCCCAGCAGGCCGCTGGTGTGCACGATGGCCTGTCCCGAGTAGAGGCGCAGGGACTGGGCGAGCGGCACCACGACGTCGTCGGGAACCGCGAGGATCACCAGCTCGACGTCGTCCACGAGCGCGTCCGGCTCCGCGAACGCGCGACAGGCCGGCACCAGCGAGCGGAAGCGCTCACGCCGGGCCGCGTCCCGCGAGGCGACCGCACCCACCGGCCAGCCCGCGCGGTGGAGCGCCACGCCGAGGGCCAGGCCCACGGCGCCGGCGCCGACGATCCCGGTGACGGGCCGCTCGCCCGGTGCGGAATGGGCGTGGGGATGGACGTGGTCATCGGCGTGCTCGAGATCCCCGTGCCGGTGGGTGCCCGAGGGCGCCGGCGGATCGAGCGAGATCCCGGAGGACTCGATCTCGCGCAGCCGGTCCTGGTCCGACTCGGCGCGGCGCTCGGCGCGGCGCGCGAGGGCTGCCTCGGTCTCGTCCCAGGCCCTCATCGAGTGGCCCCGCCGCCGGGCCGGCCATGCGCGCGATACACTTCCATCCGTCGAGTGTAGCGAGCGGTTCGAGGGCGCACCCTCATCGCCCGGTCCCCACAGCGGAGATCAGCGCATGACCATGCCCAACGCATTCGGATCCCGGGCCTCGCTCGGCCCCGGGCTTCCCGACTACTACCGCCTCTCGGCGCTGGTCGAGGCCGGCGTCCCGCTCGGGGTCGCGCTCGACCGCATGCCGGTCACCCTCAAGATCCTGCTCGAGAACGCCCTGCGCCACGCGGGTGGCGGCATCGTGCGCGAGGAGGACGTCACGGCCCTCGCAGCCTGGGCGCCCGGCGCCGGTGGCGAGGCCGAGACGCCGTTCATGCCCAGCCGCGTCATCCTCCAGGACTTCACCGGCGTGCCCGCGGTCGTGGACCTCGCCGCGATGCGCGACGCGATGGCCGGCCTCGGCGGCGATCCCGCGCGCGTGAACCCCCTTGTCCCGGCCGACCTCGTCATCGACCACTCGGTCCAGATCGACGCCTGGGGTGGCGCCGGCGCCTTCGCCTTCAACGTGGAGCGCGAGTACGAGCGCAACGGCGAGCGCTACCAGCTGCTGCGCTGGGCGCAGACGGCGTTCCGGGACCTGCGGGTCGTCCCGCCCGGCACCGGCATCATCCACCAGGTCAACCTCGAGTTCCTCGCGCAGGTGGTCAACGACCGCGAGGACGAGGGCGGACGGGTCGCCTTCCCGGACACCGTGGTGGGCACGGACTCCCACACGACGATGATCAACGGCCTCTCCGTCCTCGGCTACGGCGTGGGCGGGATCGAGGCCGAGGCCGTCCTGCTCGGCCAGCCGATCTACCAGCAGATGCCGCGCATCGTCGGCGTCCGGCTCCACGGCGAGCTGCCCGTGTCGGCCACCGCCACGGACCTCGTGCTCGTCATCACCGAGATGCTGCGCAAGTTCGGCGTGGTGGGCACGTTCGTGGAGTTCGCGGGCGACGGCCTTGCCGGCCTCTCGCTGGCCGATCGCGCCACGATCTCCAACATGAGCCCGGAGTTCGGTGCGACCTCCACGCTCTTCCCCATCGACGACGAGACGCTCGCCTACCTGCGTCTCACCGGTCGCACGCCCGAGCGCGTGGCGCTCGTCGAGCGGTACGCCAGGGCCCAGGGCCTGTGGCGCGAGCCCGGCGCCGGCCCCGTCTTCGACGCCGATCTCGAGCTGGACCTTGGCACCGTCGTGCCGTCCATGGCCGGCCCGCGCCGCCCGCAGGACCGGGTCGCCCTCGGCGGCGTGCCGGACAACTTCCGGACCGCCTACCCGCAGACCGTGGGCATCGCGCCCAAGACCATCGAGGCCCGCGGCCAGAGCGCCGAGATCGGCCACTCGTCCGTCACGATCGCGGCCATCACGTCCTGCACCAACACCTCCAACCCGGCCGTGATGATCGGCGCCGGCCTGCTCGCGAAGAAGGCCGTCGCGCGGGGTCTCAAGAGCTCGCCGGTCGCCAAGACCTCGCTCGCCCCCGGGTCGCGCGCGGTCACGGGCTACCTCGAGCGCGCGGGCCTCATGGAGCCGCTCGCGGACCTGGGCTTCGCGCTCGCGGGCTACGGCTGCACCACCTGCATCGGCAACTCCGGCCCGCTGGACGAGCCGGTCGCCAAGGCCATCGAGGCCGATGAGCTGGTCGTCGCGGCCGTCCTCTCGGGCAACCGGAACTTCGAGGGCCGCGTCCACCCGCTCGTGCGGGCCGCGTACCTGGCCTCGCCGCCGCTCGTGGTCGCCTATGCCCTGGCCGGCCGCGTGGACATCGACCTCACCACGGAGCCGGTCGGCATCGGGAGCGACGGCCGCCCCGTCATGCTGGCCGACATCTGGCCGAGCCCGGACGAGGTCCGGACCGCGATCGGCGAGTCCATCGACCCCGACCTGTTCCAGCAGACGTACGCCACGGTCTTCGAGGGCGACGAGCGCTGGCAGGCGATCGAGATCCCGGCCGGCGACCGCTACGCCTGGGATGCCGACTCCACCTACATCGCCAACCCGCCGTTCTTCCAGGGCCTGACCGCCGAGCCCGCGCCGCTGACGGACATCGTCGGCGCCCGTGCGCTCGCGGTCCTCGGCGACTCGGTCACGACGGACCACATCAGCCCCGCGGGATCGATCGCCGCCTGGTCCCCCGCGGGCCAGTGGCTCCAGGCCAACGGCGTGGCACCGGTGGACTTCAACCAGTACGGCGCCCGCCGCGGCCATCACGAGGTGATGATGCGCGGGACCTTCGGCAACATCCGCCTGAGGAACAAGCTGGTCGAGGGCAAGGAGGGGCCGTACACGCTCCACCTTCCCGACGGCGAGCAGACGTTCATCTACGACGCCGCGATGGCCTACAAGGCGGCCGGAGTCCCGTGCCTGATCATCGCGGGCAAGGAGTACGGCTCCGGCTCCTCGCGTGACTGGGCCGCCAAGGGCACCACGCTCCTGGGCGTGCGGGTCGTCATCGCCGAGAGCTACGAGCGGATCCACCGCTCCAACCTCGTCGGCATGGGCGTCCTCCCGCTCCAGTTCCTCCCCGGCGAGAACGCGGCCTCGCTCGGCCTGACCGGGCGCGAGGCGTACACGATCGCGGGCATGACGGACCTCACGCCTCGCCAGGTGGTCACCGTGGTCGCCCGCTCGGACGAGGACGGCTCGGAGCGCGCCTTCCAGGCGATCGCCCGCCTCGACGGGCCGATCGAGGTGGACTACCTGCGCCAGGGCGGCATCCTGCCGGCGGTGCTGCGGCGGCTCGCCGCCGACTGACCCGATCAGGCCAGGACAACGGGGCGCGGTCGCCGGACGGCGGTCGCTCCCTGGTCCCGGTGGTCCCGGATCCTCAGGTCCCGCTCTCGGCGTTCCGCGCCGCGAGCAGCAGGACCGACTCCAGGCTGTGCGCCGAGGCCTCCACGGCGTCCGGCGAGTTGCTGCCGAGCACGCGGCTCATCGCTGCCGACAGGATCAGCAGGTAGGGATCCGCGCGCTCCTCGGCGACCCGCCCGAACCCGACGGCGAACGGGATCCCGTGCTTCTCCAGGCGGCGGAAGGCCTCCATCGCCGCCTCCTGCACAGCCCCGCCCGCCTCGAGGAGGCGCAGCTCCGGCACCGGCCGGCCGTCAGCGATATCCCGGAGCACGAGGCGGGCCGCCTCGCGGACAAACCGGGCCGACGACACGGGTGCTGCTCCTTGCTGCGGAATGGCTGCCCGCAGATCGTCGGGTGTGCGGGGCCAACGGTCAACCGCCGGAGACGCCACGAGGCCCCCTGAGGGAGACAGGGGGCCTCGCAATCCACGGACCTCGTCGTGCGGGGAGGAGAACGCCGCACGTCGGGGCCGTTGGTCATGCCTTCGACGCACGGATACCCGGGGGTGTGACGTGCTCGGCCGTGAAATTCCCAACCTCGCGGACCGGGCGGGAAACACGAAGGCGGAGCCGGCCGGCTCCGCCTTGGACGTTCGAAGTGGTGGGCGATACTGGACTCGAACCAGTGACCTCACGGATGTGAACCGTGCGCTCTAACCAACTGAGCTAATCGCCCGGATTCCCCGAGGGGAGCAGCATTCTAGCGCGAGTCGGCCGGACCGGGTGGCGGCGCCTGCACCCTCTGCCGCGCCCGTCGCTCAGAGCGCAAGGCCGGGCCAGCGGGCCAGCACGACGTCCGTGCCGATGGCATCGACCGCCACGATCTTCCGCCGGCTGGTCGCCCCGGTGACGATCCGGACATCGCGCTTGGGCACGTCCAGCGCGTCCGCGATCAGGCGGACCAGGGCGAGGTTGGCCGCGCCGTCGGCGGGCGGGGCGGCGACGCGCACCACGAGCACGCCATCGGCGACCCCGTCCACGCGGTCCGCCCCGCCGCGGGGTGTGATGCGCACCGGGAACCGGATGCCGGGCGAGCTCACGACAGCGGTGTGATTCCCGGCACGGCCGCCGCCGGCCGTGCGCCGAAGATCGCGCGCCCCACCCGGACGTGCGTTGCGCCCTCCTCGATCGCGACCTCGAAATCGTCCGTCATCCCCATGGAGAGCGCAGCACCCAGGCCCGTGTGCCGCGACCGCAGGTCCTCGGCCAGGGCTCGCAGGGCCCGGAACGTGGGCCTCGCCTCCTCCGCCGTCTCCACGAGCCGCCCGATCGTCATCAGGCCCGCGACCGCAAGGTTGGGCAGGTCGAGGATCGCCGGGAGTGCGGCCTCCACGTCGAACTCGTCGAAGCCGGCCTTGGCCGGATCCCCGGCCACGTTGACCTGGAGCAGCACCGGCAGCGGGCGTCCCGGCCGGACCTCGCCCGCGATCCTGTCGAGACGGACGGCCAGGTCCACGGATCCCAGCGACTGGACGACATCGAACAGCTCCACCGCCCGGCGCGCCTTGTTGGACTGCAGGGGCCCCAGGAGATGCCACGCCGCTCCCGGCAGGTCCGGGATCTTGGTGGCGCCCTCCTGGACGCGGTTCTCGCCGAGGACCGTGAAGCCTGCCACGATCGCCGCCCGGATGCGGGCGGCCTCAACGGTCTTGCTCACCGCGACCAGCGTCACCTCGGACGGGTCGCGTCGGGCGCGGGCCGCGGCGGTGGCCATCCGCTCGAGGATCGAGTCCCGGACACGCGCGAACGCCTCGATCTCGGTGGGATCGAGGCGTTCGTCGTCCATGTCGTCTACCGCCCGCGGGACGGGCGCGCCCGGCGCCTAGCGGCGGCGGAGGAAGCTCGGGATCTCGAGGTCGTTGGCGTCGTAGGTCTCGGGCTTCCTGGCCGCTGAGTCGCCGGCGGACCGCTCGCTGCGGACCGGGACGGCGACCTGCTCGTCGAGACTGCGGGCGCGCGGCACGTCGGCGAGGCTGCTCGCCTCACGCTCGCGCTCGAGCTGCTCGAGGAAGTCCGGGCGGGGCGTCGCGGCCGGGGCC
>JBAXFC010000170.1:0-7417 GCA_037140135.1 Chloroflexota bacterium | reverse complement strand
GGGTCGACGGCGGGGGACATCGGGAGCCGCGGGGTGCGGGGTTCGGGGTCTGGAGTTGGCGCGCCGTCAGGGCGCGAGGGGAAGCTGGAGCAGGCCCGCCGACTCGGGCAGGCCGTGGACGACGTTGAAGGCCTGGATCGCCTGGCCCGCGGCACCCTTCACGAGGTTGTCGAGCACGCCGATGGCGAGCACACGGCCGGTCCGGTCGTCCAGCTTGACGAACACGCGGAACTCGTTGGAGCCCAGCACGTGCCTGGTCGCGGGCGCATGGGCGACGACGCTGATGAACGCCTCGTCCGCATAGGCGTCCCGGTAGAGCGCGTCGAGCTCGTCCTGGGTCACCGGGCGGGTGGTCCTGACGTGACAGGCGGCGAGGATGCCGCGGTTCATCGGGACCAGGTGGGGCAGGAAGTCGATGCCGGGGACGCCGGGGTTGGCGTCCTTCGCAGGCCCCTGGCCGATCAGCTCCTGCTCGATCTCGCCGATGTGGCGGTGGGTGAAGATCCCGTACGCCTTGATGCTCTCGTTGACCTCGCCGAAGTGCAGGTCCGCCTTGGGATCGCGGCCCGCGCCCGAGACGCCGCTCTTCGCATCCACGACGACGTCCGCGATGAGGCCGGCGCGGGCGAGTGGGACCAGGGAGAGGATCGTCGTGGTGGCGTAGCATCCGGGCGAGCCGATGATGGCGCCGGGCCGCGTGCCGAGGGCCGCCAGTTCCGCGCGGTGGAGTTCCGGCAGGCCGTAGACCGCGTCGGCGAGCAACTCGGGCCGGGGATGGTCGAAGTGGTACCAGGCCGGGTAGTCGGCGGCGTCGCGGAAGCGGAAGTCGGGTCCCATGTCGATGATCGTCTGGTCGCGCTCGAGGAACTCGTGCGCGCGCACTGCGACGGTCCCGTGCGGGAGGGCGAGGAAGACGGCCTCGGCGTCCTCGGGGACGTGATCCCAGACCTTGAGGTCCCGCGTGGCGAGGTGGGGGTGGATGTGCGCGATCGGATCGCCCTTGCGCTCCCGGCCCACCAGGCCGTGGATCTCCACGTTGGGGTGGAGGGCGAGCAGGCGGATCAGCTCCGCGCCCACGTAGCCCGTGGCGCCGACGATCGCGACCTTGACCTTGCCCCCACCCTCAAGGGCGCGAGCGCCCCGGTCCGCCGCGACCACCGCGCCGTTCGAACCCGCGCTCACTGGCGCGCCTGGCCGCTCACGGGCGGCTGTCCGAACGGGATGGAGGTCGGGCGGATCGAAGTCACTGGATGACTATACACCACGATTGCATACTCATGCAAGCTGGACATCACCGCTGGGCCCTCGTTGTCTCCAGATCAACGATATCGCCCATTGGCGGCCGATCCGGGACGAACCCGGTCCGTCGCGTTCGACCCTGTGCCCTGTTCGGCGGCTGCCGACCCTGGGCGGCGCCGATCGCACACCTGCACCGCTGCATAGACCGTGCATGACGGTGCCGTTGCCGGTGGATCGACGGTTTCGTTGACTGGCGGGCAACGCCACGTGGCTGCCGTCCATGGGTGTCGCCGGGTTGACGTGCCCCCAGCTGCGATCGTCGCCAGTCGGGGAGGACCTGTCGGGGGGATTGCCCCGGTTCCTGTGTCGCACGACGATCTCGTCATGGCAGACCTGGGGGACACCGCGCTCGATCCCGGGGCCCAGGGAGGCGTTCGCCGCCCGCACTTCGGACTGGTCTCAGAGTGGCTCGACGCCCCGGGAGGTCTGCCCGCGTGGGGAAACCACTCGTGGTGGGGTGAGCGCCACTGCATCCGGGATGAACGGGACATGGCACGCTTCTGCGTGCTGCTCGCGACGCCTTTGCCGTTCCCGGTCTCGGGCCCCGACGACCTCAGCTGGTCCATGCGCTTCAGTACCCCGGTCGCGGACGAGTGGCTTGCGGAGGCTGCGAGTGCCGGCCTGCCGGCGCCGGCACTGAACGCACCACAGCTCTTCCCGGAAGTGCTCGATGGCGTCGAGGCTGCACTGCGGAGCGAAGGCGACTCCGCCAGAGCGCAGCGGGAGCCGCTGGAAACGCTCGTCCGTGGACTCTGGCTGCTCTTCGCCGACGCGGCACCGGTAGAGGTCGCCGAGGGATGCGGGGTGCCGTGGCCCATCGACCCGGGCGACGCGGCCGACAGCATCCCGTTTGAGCCCTTCCGCCTGGCCGGCGATCCGGCATGCCCTGAGGTCCTGGGAGGTGCATGGTCTGTGCGGACCGTCGAGGAGCACGCGCGGCTCCTTGTTGCCGCCGCGGCCATCGCAGAGAGTCAGGGCATTTTGACCCTCAGGTGGTGCAACGGCCGGCAGTTGCCTGATGGAGATACCCGCCTGCTGATCGACCTCCTGGTCGACGACCATCGGGCGTTCGTTCCGATGCTCGACGTGTTCGCCACCCAGGGTGGACCTCGACAGGGCACAGGGCCGCAACCCCGATTTCTGGACGCGTGCCGACGAGTCCGTTCGTGCGCTTCGGTTGATCCACGCCGGCTCCGGCGGTGCGGCCGTCGCCGCGGCGCTGGGTGTTCCGTGGCCCCTCACGATGGACGACGCCGTCAGCACCTGAGGCAGTCCGCGGCCAGCCATCACGCTTGATCCGGGGTGCCGCAGCGGAACGGTGCGGGGTTCGCCGCAGTGTGTCACCGTACCGCCCACGACGGCCCCGTCCCGGGCCGCGAACGGGGAGGCACCAGACATGGCAACCGGCACCGGCACCAAGGACGATCCCTGGCAGCTGACCACCCCGCCCGGCTCGTCGGCGTACACCATGTACCTCGACGAGACCTCGGATCCGCGCACGATCGTGTGCCAGGTGGGTTCGACGAAGCTCCTGTACGACGCCCGCGCGATCGAGGAGCTGCAGGCGTGGCTCAAGGAGCAGGGCGACTGGGTCCCGCTCGGCGGTGCCGACGAGCAGAAGCCGGCACCCGAGGGCACGGTCGAGGCCTGGGGCCGCTCCGAGTCCAACCCGCGCGGCGGCTGGTATGGGCTCAAGAAGGGGCTCCGCGGCCGGTTCGGCGTCTACCTGCCGCCCCTGCTCGAGGCGCTCGGCCTCGCCGAGGTCACCCACGACCCCAAGAGCAACCGGATGCGCGCGCTCTAGCCCGCGCTCTAGCCCGTGCTCGCCCCACGAGCGTACGGGCGCCCGATGGTGCATTCCTGCTCGCAAGGCGACCGGATCAGCACCGTTTCAACGTGAGAGGTGGCCATCCGGCTCGTCGGGCGGCCCGGATCGCAGCTCCGAGCGCCCGTACGCTCGCCGGCAGAGCAGCCCCCGGCACGGCCAGACCCCCGGTCATCGCCAGGTCCCCGGTCATCGCCGGGCCCGGCTGGCCAGCTCGTCGCCGGCTCCGCGAAGTCCGCGAGGTGCGCGGCCTCGGCCTCGAACTGCTCAGGCCAGGCCGGGCTCCGCGAAGTCCGCCAGATGCGCGGCCTCGGCCTCGAACTGCTCGTGGTAGAGCCTTGCGTACAGGCCGTCAGCGTCGAGCAGCTCGCGGTGCGTGCCGCGCTCCACGATCCGGCCGCGCTCGAAGACCAGGATCCGGTCCGCGCGCAGGATCGTCGAGAGCCGGTGGGCGATCGCGATCGTGGTCCGCCCCTCGGTGAGGCGGGCGAGCGCGGCCTGGATCAGCCGCTCCGAGACCGTGTCCAGGGACGAGGTCGCCTCATCGAGGATCAGGATCCGCGGATCCTTGAGCAGCACCCGCGCGATCGCGATCCGCTGCTTCTCGCCGCCCGAGAGCTTGTACCCGCGCTCGCCGACGATGGTGTCGAGCCCGTCGGGCAGCTCCGCGATCCGGTCCGCGATGGCGGCGGCCTGGGTCGCGGCCAGCAGCTCCGCATCGGTCGCCTCGGGCCGCGCGTAGAGCAGGTTCTCCCGGATCGACGCGTGGAACAGGTACGTCTCCTGGGTCACGAACCCGACAAGCCGGCCGAGCGACTCCAGCTTCACGCCGCGCACGTCGTGCCCGTCCACGGTCACCCGGCCCGCCTCAACGTCGTAGAGGCGGGGGATCAGGTAGGTGGTCGTGGTCTTGCCGGCGCCCGACGGCCCGACCAGCGCGACGAGCTCGCCAGGCCGTGCCTCGAAGGAGACGTCATCGAGCCCGAACTGGACGTGGGGCTCGGGAGCTTCGGGCACGTCGGCGGCCGCAGCGGCGGGCACGTCGGCGGCCGCATCGGCATCGGCGGCCACCGCCCCGGTGTCGTCCGCGATGACCGCCACCGACGGCTCCGCCGGGTAGTGGAACGAGACCCCTTCGAACGCCACTGACCCCGCCGACGTCTCGGGCTCCAGCGTCACCGCGTCCGGGGCATCGGTGATCTCGGGATCGAGGTCGAGGTACTCGAAGATCCGGTCGAACAGCGCGAGCGACCCCTGGACCTCGACGCCCACGTTGAGCAGCTGCCCCATCGGGAAGAAGAGCCGGCTCTGGAGCGTCGTGAACATCACGATGTCGCCCGCCGTGGGTGCGTTGGGGTCCCCGGACGCCGCCAGCATGCCCGCCACCCAGTAGACGAACGCGGGCAGGATCGAGAAGACGGTGCCGATGATCGCGAAGAACCAGCGCCCGATCATCGCCTGGCGGACCTGGAGCAGCGCCAGCGACCGGTTGAGCCCCGAGTACCGGGCCACCGACCGCCGCTGCGCCCCGAACGTCTTGCCCAGCAGGATCCCGCTGACCGAGAGCGTCTCCTCGGTCACCGCGCTCATCTCCGCGAGCTGCTTCTGGGTGTCCCCGCTGACCTGCCGGCGCACCTTGCCCACGCGGTGCGTGAGGACCAGGAAGAACGGCAGGATCGCGAGCGAGACCAGCGTGAGGCGCCAGTCCACGAGGAGCATCGCGATCATGGTGGAGAAGGCGACGACCACGTTGGAGAAGATGGACGAGGCGGTGTCGGTGACCACCGACTGCACGCCGCCGACGTCGTTCTGGAGCCGGCTCTGGATCTCGCCGGTGCGCGTGGCCGTGAAGAACCGCAGCGGCATCCGCTGCAGGTGCTCGTAGAGCGCGTTGCGCAGGTCCTGCATCACGCTCTGGCCGATCCGGTTGTTGAGGTACGTCTGCCCCACGCCGATCAGGCCGGTGGCGACAGGCAGCACGATCATCAGCCCGACGTACAGGTTCAGCCGGTCGAACTGGTGGCCGACGATGACGTCGTCGAGCAGCAACTTGAGCAGGTACGGGTTGACCAGGCCGATGAGGCTGGTGGCCACGATCGCGACCAGCACCACGACCACCTGGGTCCGGTACGGCCCGAAGAACGCGACGATCCGGCGCACGGTCCTGGCCCGCCGCTCGCGCGGGACGGGCGCGAAGTCGCTCGACGGGGGCGTCATCCGGCCGCCGCCGCCGTTGCCGCCGGCGACGCCCGCCGAGCGCGCCAGCGCGCGTGCGCCGCTGCCACCGCGGAAGCTCATGGGCGGCGGACCCCGGGGCCCTGGCTCACCACGCGGTGATCGTCAGGTGCTCCGTGATCCCCTCGGCTTCGAGCCAGCGCTCGGCATCGATCGCGGCCTTCGCGCCGTCGCCCGCGGCGGTGACCGCCTGGCGGTAGCGGTGATCGTGGACGTCACCGGCGATGAAGACACCTGGGACACGGCTCGCGGTGTGGTCGTGGGAGACGAGGTAGCCCTTCTCGTCGGTCTCGAGCCAGGTGGCGAAGACGTCGGTGTTGGGCTTGTGGCCGATGGCGATGAACAGGCCGGTCAGCGGCAGCTCGGACGTCTCGCCGGTGATCGTGTCGCGCAGGCGCAGGCCGGTCACGCTGGCGTCGCCGAGGACCTCATCCACCGCGGTGCTGGTGCGCACGTCGATCTTGGGGTTGCCGTACGTCCGGTCGATCATGATCTTGGATGCGCGGAAGCCGTCGCGGCGATGGAGCAGGTGGACCTTGCTCGCGTACTTGGTGAGGTAGTTGGCCTCCTCCATCGCGGAGTCCCCGCCGCCGACCACCGCCACCTCCTTGTCGCGGAAGAAGAAGCCGTCGCAGGTGGCGCAGGCCGACACGCCGCGGCCGCGCAGGCGCTGCTCGCTCTCGAGGTTCAGCCACAGCGCCGAGGCGCCCGTGGCGATGATCAGCGTCTCGCCGCTGTACTCCACGCCCCGCGCCCAGGCGCGGAACGGGCGGGCGGAGAGGTCCACGCGGTCGATGTCCACGTCCACGATGTGCGTCCCGAACCGGGTCGCCTGCGCGCGGAACCTGGCCATGAGCTCCGGGCCGTCGATGCCCTCGGGGAAGCCTGGGAAGTTCTCGATATCGCTGGTCAGCATCAGCTGGCCGCCGGGCGTGGAGCCTGCGAGCACGATGGGCGCAAGGTTGGCGCGGGCGGCGTAGATGGCGGCGGTGAGGCCGGCGGGGCCCGAGCCGATGACGAGCACCTTGGAGGTCGTGGGACCGTCGGCTGCGGCCGTGATCGCGATCGGGGCCGCATCGGCGCCTGCGTCCGCCGGGGCGCCGAAGCCGCCGAAGTTGATGGCGAGCGAGCCGAACGGATTGGTGACGGGCTTGTCGCTGTTGTCGGTCATCGTGCGATCGTGGTTCCTGTCGGGGTGGCTGTCGCGGGAAACTGTAGCACGGCGGCTCGATACCCCCGGGGGGTATCGATGGGCGGCGTTTGGTAGGCTTGCGCCGTGCCCGATCCCACGCCCCACGACCACCTCGTCGCCGGTTCCACCGGCATGGAGGAGGCGCCAACCCCGCTCGCCCCCGCCGAGCCCGCCGACGGCGCCGTGCCCGAGCGCCTGCGCAGCAACCGGGACTTCATCGCGGTCCTCCTGGGCCAGGCGATCAGCTCCTTCGGCGACGCGATCTCCAACACCGCCCTGCCGATCCTCGTCCTCGCCCTGACGGGCTCCGGGTTCGCGATGGGGATCGTTGGCGTGTTGAGCCAGTTGCCGGACCTCCTGGTCGGCCTGCCCGCGGGTGCGTACGCGGACCGCTGGGACCGGCGCAAGATGATGATGCTCGCGGACTTCGGTCGGGCATTCCTGACCGCCCTGATCCCGATCTCGGTCTGGTTTGGCGGTCCGACGATGGTGGTCATCCTCGCGGCCGCCTTCCCGATCAACACGCTGCGCGTGCTCTGGCTCGCCGCTTGGACCGCGTCGACGCCCGGGCTCGTCGGCCGAGCCCAGGTCCCGCGCGCAAGCGCCGTCTTCGAGGCGATCTTCAACCTCGGCTGGATCGCGGGTCCCGCGCTGGCCGGGATCCTGTCGGCCCTTATCGGTCCCGGACCCACGATCGCGATCGACGCACTCTCGTTCTTCGTCTCGGCGCTGGCGCTGTTCCTCGTCCGGCGCCCGCTCCGGCCGGAGAAGCGCACCGAGGAGACGCACATCCTCGCCGACATCCGCGAGGGGATCCGGTTCGTCGCCGGGCACCCGACGTTGCGCTCGGTCATCGTCATGTGGAC
>JBAXFC010000169.1:0-7440 GCA_037140135.1 Chloroflexota bacterium | reverse complement strand
GCCTTGGGTGGACGTCACCGAGACCCGGCCGCCCGATGCGCTCACGATGCCGTAGACCGTCGCGAGGCCGAGCCCCGTGCCCTTGCCAACCTCCTTGGTCGTGAAGAACGGCTCGAAGATGCGCGTCAGGACGCCGGGCTCGATGCCGCAGCCGCTGTCGGTCACCCGGATCCGGACCCAATCGGCAGCGTCCGGGTCCACGCCGTCGCCTGGCTCGCCTCCCAGCAGGTTCGACGTGGTGATCTCGAGCGATCCGCCATCGGGCATCGCATCCCGGCTGTTCACGGCAAGGTTGACGATCACCTGCTCCAGCTGCCCGGGATCGACGCGGACGCAGCCGACGTCGGGCGCGTGCACGGCCGTCACCGCGATGTGGTCGCCCAGGAGGCGTGCCAGCATGGGCAGCAGGCCGTCGATCACGGCCGCCGGGTCGAGGACCCGTGGCGTCAGCTCCTGGCGCCGGCTGAACGCGAGCAGCTGGCGGGTGAGCACCGTCGCACGTTCGGCCGCGTGCACCACCTGCAGGATGTCGCGCCTGGCCTCGCCCTCCGGCAGGAGCTCGAGCGCGAGGTCGCTGTAGCCGCGGATCGCCGCCAGCATGTTGTTGAAGTCATGGGCGATGCCGCCGGCGAGGAGTCCGACCGCCTCGAGCCGCTGCGCCTGCCGGAGCTGCTCCTCCAGCTCACGCTCCACGCTCACGTCGGTGAAGGTGGAGACCACGCTCGCGATCGCGCCACCGGCGTCGCGGATCAGCTCGGTGTTCACACGGATCCAGCCCCGGCTGCCGTCGGGGCGGGTGAGCCGCATGGAGACGTCGCGTTGCGGGCGGCCGGAGCGCAGCGCCCGGGTGATCAGCCGCTCCTCCAGGGCGTACGGGGTCCCGTCCTCGTGGCTGACATCCGGGGTGAAGTCGTGGAGCGCCTGCCCCAGGAGGGCGTCCGGATCCACGCCCAGGATCGTGCCGGCGCGGTGGTTGGCGAGGATGATCGCCCCGGTTGCGTCGTGGACGATGATCCCCTCCGCCATCGCCTCGAGGATGCCGCGCTGCGCTTCCGTGAGCCGGTCGCGCGCGTCCGCGGCCTCGTGCTGGGCCGTGATGTCCACGGCGACCCCGAACATGCCGGGACCCCGGCCATCCTCGTGGAGGATCCGGCGGCAGCGGTCGAAGACCCAGGTCCAGCCACCGTCAGCCCGCCGCAGGCGGTACTGCAGCTCCCACGAGATGTCAGGGCCGGACCAGGCGGCATTGCAGCGGTCGAGGTCGTCGGGGTGGATGAGCGTGTCCCACGCCTCGAAGGTCGTGAGCATCTCGGGCGGATACCCGAGGATCCGCTCCACCTGCGGACTGACGATCACCGGCGCGTCCGCGTCCTCCTTGAAGGAGACGATCGCGTCGATCCCCTCGAGGGTGCGCCGGAGGCGCTCCTCTCGGGCGCGCAGGTCCACCTCCAAAGCCTCGTGGTGCTGGTCGTCGGCCGGATGCGCCATCGCTCTGGTCCCCCCGGATCCGGGTCACTCCCAGATGGTGGTGACGGGGGCACGCCTGCGCCCGTGGATCCTGTCCCGTCGGCCAAGTATGGCAGGGACCGCGGCCGCCTGACCGGGCGTGCAGGCCGGCTGCTGCGGGCGGCTACCTGCCGTGGCAGGCCCGGCAGACGCCCCGGCCATCGAGGCGGAGCAGCGTGCTGTCCACCGTCCCGGGGGCCGGCAGGGTGCCGTCCGGCTGGGCCACCGTTGCGACCCCCTGGCTCATCTGGGCGGCCGATCCGTGGGCGACGTGGCAGTTCTCGCACAGCGGCACGTGGGCCGTTGCGGAGCTGATCCCGAGGATGTTGACGGCGTCCCCTTCGCCGGTTGCCGTCAGGTGGCAGGCGTCGCAGTTGCCACTTGCCGGATCCACTGCCCTGGTCCGATGGCGGTAGGTGTAGATGGAGTCGCCCGACGCGACGTGGGCGGCGTCGAGGCCGGGAGCGTCGAAGCGGGTGTGACACGTCGCACACCAGCGGTTGAGCGCCAGCTGCGCCTCGTAGTTGCCGTCCATGTAGACCTGCCCGAAGTAGCGGTCCGCGGTGCTGGTGACGGCGTAGGACTTGACCGCCTCGTCCGGGACGCTGATCGTCCCGGTCCCGGCGGCCCCTTCCGGCAGGGGTCGGAGGATGCGGTAGTTGCCGTTGCCATGCGGGTCATGACAGCTGGTGCAGCCGAGTGCGACGCCCGGCTGTCCGGGCCCGCTCCCGATATCGCCGGAGCCCCACATCGTCCCCGTGACGCCGTCGGTCATGTGGCTGGACGTGACCGGTCGTGCCACCGGATTGCCGACCCAGGAGGTGTCCATGAGGGCGTTCACGAAGCCGGATGCCCTGGAGCCCGAATTGGTCCCTGCGAGCACGCCATCGCTGACGTTGAGAATCGATCCGAGGGCGGACGAGCCGTGACAGGTCAGGCAGAGGCTTCGTTCGGACGCCGCGGCGGTCAGGCTGGCGCCCGCGGTCTGGTGGGCCCGGTGGCAGGTTGCGCACACCTCGCTCATCGCCGTCGCGCCCGCCGACCCGCCGGCCTGGACGTGGGGTCCGTTGTCGGCGAGCACTGTCCCGACGATGACCCCCTGTGCCAGGATGGCCAAGGCCAGCACGAGAGCTGCCTTGAGCAGGCTGCGCAGGATCACCGTGGATGGACCTCTGGTCAGGGCGCCCGGCCGGGTTTCGGCCGCCAACAAGCACCCGGCTCGTGCTGGGCGCACAGACGGGCGGGGGCGCCCTCCCACCATCGAGCCGAAGTGGCCCTCTCGCCTAGTGACACAGGTCCCGCGGACCGGTGACAGACATCCCGCCGACACCCACGGCCCTCCGAGGGTTTACCCTGAGAGCGCGTCGTGGGAGCGGTTCCGGCCGGGGGAGCGGCACACTGTCCAATGGCGAGGGGTCTCCCTCGTCCAATACCGACACGCACACACGAGGTACGGAATGTTCGGGAACCTGCTGGATTTCTTCTGGGGCATGATGATCATCTTCTTCTGGGTCATGGCCCTGATGATCTGGTTCTCGTGCCTGATGGACATGTTCCGCCGTGAGGATCTCACCGGCGGCTGGAAGGCGATCTGGCTCGTCGTCCTCACCTTCCTGCCGTTCGTCGGCTCGCTGATCTACATGATGACCCGGCCGAAGGTCACCGCCCAGGACGTCCGCCAGCTGGCGATGGCCGAGGCTGCGGGCAAGGCCGCCATGGGCATCTCCACCGCGGACGAGCTGTCCAAGCTCGCGCAGCTGCGCGATGCAGGCGCCATCACGATCCCCGAGTACGACGCGCTCAAGGCCAAGCTCCTGGCCTGATCGACGGGGCAGCCCAGCCCCTGGTCGCGACATGAAGCCCCGGCCTCCGCCGGGGCTTCCTCGTGTCCGCCGGGGCTTCTCAGGTTCCGCGGTCAGGCCGGATCGACGACGGCGGCAGGATTGCACGCGGACCGGCGGGCGCGGGTCAGGCGAGCATCAGCTCCGCGCGGTCCACGATGTAGCGGCACTGGTGAGGCCCGGGCGAGGCATCCGGACTGATCGCCCACATCCCGTCCTCGCGCTGCACCACCGGCGGGTAGTGCTCCACGACGGTCCAGCCATCCTCGGGATCGACCCCGAGGATGGTGCCGTCGCGGCCACACGAACGGCAGGAGACCCTGGTGCCGGAGCGCGGCGTCCGCGGCGGCGCCGACAGGGTGGACCCGTAGTCGGTACGCACCACTGCCAGGGTGTCGGCACCCTCGGAGATCACGGTGCCGATCAGGCCGGGCAGCACCGCCCGCATCTCCGGACCGAGCTGCGGGTTGTAGCCGGCGTTGGCGTGGGCCATGGCGGGGCAGGTCCACAGGCAGTGGGAGGTCTCCGCCGGCTGCGCCACCAGGCAGCGCAGCTGCGCTGCGATCAGCTCGGGGCGGATCGGTCCGTCGTGCCACAGGGAGTCGAGGACGCGCTGCGCCTGCTCGTTCGCCTCGGGCTCCACAATGCCCGTGTCGATCGACCACAGGATCGAGCCGATGGCAAGGCTCCGGACGAAGATCGAGTCCGGGATGCAGCAGGCCTCGGATGCGCCGCCGTCGGCGACGGACTGCACGACCTGCTCGATCCGGGCGCGACAGGGCGCCGCCACGGCGACGTGCGTGAGGCAGTCGACCAGGAATGCTGCGTCGGGGGCGGGCAGCTGCAATGCGTGCCTCCGGATGCCGGGCCCAAGGGCGCCATCTGCGCCAGGACCAACGGTAGGCGTGGGTCGCCGATCGGGCCATCCTCCGGTCGGGGTAGGACCTCCGGTGCAGGACCCGCTGGTAGCATCCGCCGCGTGGATCCCCACTTCCTCGCGTTTGCGGGCGTGGCTGCCCTGCTGACCATCTCGCCCGGCCCGGACATGGCGCTCATGCTGCGCAACGTGCTGCGCGGCGGAGCTCGCGTGGTCCTGCCAACGGCTGTCGGCACCTGTGCAGGCCTGCTCGTCTGGGGAGCCGCAAGCTCGCTCGGGATCGCCGCGCTCGTGGCCGCCTCCGAGGGGTTGTACGTCCTGCTCCGTCTTGCCGGGGGCGCGTACCTGGTGGTGCTGGGCGTCTCAGCGCTGCGGACCGCGCTCCGTGGCGGGTCACACGGGGGGGCGGCGCCCGCGGTCGGGTCACCCGGACTCACGCGGCCGGCGGCCTTCCGCAATGGCTTCATGACCAACCTGCTGAACCCCAAGATCGGCGTCTTCTACGCGACGCTGCTCCCGCAGTTCATCCCGCCCGGAGCGCCGGCGCTGGCCACCTCGGTCCTCCTCGCAGCGATCCACGCCGCGGAATGCCTCGTCTGGCTGACCGCCTACGGCCTGGTGCTGGCCAGGTTCGGTGACCTGGTGCGCGAGGGCAGGGCGCGGCGCATTCTCGAGGGCCTGACGGGCGTCGTGCTCGTCGGGATCGGCGTGCGGGTCGCCGCCGAGGTCCTGGAGGCCGCTTGACGGCCGGTGATCGGGGCATCGGACACCTGGGAATCCCACCGGTTGGCCATGCACCTTCGCCCGCACGGCGCGACACTTGACGCATCGCAGCGGTGCCCGGCCCATGATGCAGGTCGAGCACGCCAGGAACCCGCCCACGATCCCGTGCCGGCACGAGGAGGGCTGCAGAACATGACCCGCCTTCTCATCATCGAGGATCACGCCGCCATCGCCCAGGGCCTGTCCGTCCTGCTGGCGTCACCGGACATCTCCATCGTGGGCATCGCCGGGGACGCCGAGACCGCCGGCGGGATGATCACCACGCTTGCGCCGGACCTCGTCCTGTGCGACGTGATGCTCGGCGGGCGGGACGCCGGCTTCGACCTCCTCGACCGCCACGGCGACCGGTCGCGGTTCGTGATGTACACCGCCTTCGACTACCCGGCCCACCACGCCCGCGCGCTCAAGGGTGGCGCTGCCGGCTACCTCTCCAAGCTCGCCGACGGGGAGTCGATCGTCAGGGCCCTGCGGCATGTCGCGGCCGGCGGACAGTGGTTCCCGCGGAGCGTCCTCGACAGCGCCCGCCGTGCCCCACGCCCGCCCACGGACCGCGAGCACCAGCTGCTGGTCCTGCTTGCGGAGGGCGAGCCGAACGAGGGGATGGCCCGGATCATGGGCCTCCGCGTGAAGACGATCGAGGGCATGATCCGCCGGCTGTTCGACCGCTACGGCGTTGACAACCGGACCCAGCTGGCCCGGTTCGCGATGCGCCAGGGCTGGCTCACGTCGGTCGATGAGTCGGGCGCGCCGGCGTCTCCCCCGCGGGAGCACGTCGCCGACTGACGACCGCTCGGGCGTCCGTCCCCGCGAGCCGGAGGCCGTCGCGGGCTCGTTCCTCCGGTACGGGTACGATCGCACGCAAACGATGGGCCAGGTGACCCACAAGGGAGCACGCCCGGGCGGGCGGCGCCGGGATCCGGCGTGGAGGATGACCGATGAGCTGGACGCTGGACCACTGGATCGACGGGGCGCTGATGGCGCCCGCCTCGGGTCGCTACCTCGACCGCACCAGCCCCGTGGACGGGACGCTGGTCTGCCGCGTCGCCGATGGCTCGGAGCCGGACGTCGAGGCCGCGGTCGCCGCCGCTCGCCGCGCCCTGCCCTCCTGGAAGCGCATCTCGGCCGCCGTTCGCGGGCGGCTGCTGATCGACATCGCCCGCCGGATCCGGGAGGCGGCGCCGTCGCTGATCGAGGCCGAGATCGCCGAGACCGGCAAGCCGCGGCAGACCGCCGCCAACGAGATCGAGGGCTCGGCCGCGTACTTCGAGTTCTACGGCGAGATCATCAATGCCGTGGGCGGCGAGACCATCGACCTTGGTGCGGACTTCCACTCGTTCACGCGCAACGAGCCCTA
This sequence comes from Chloroflexota bacterium, assembly GCA_037140135.1. Lineage (GTDB taxonomy): Bacteria > Chloroflexota > Limnocylindria > Limnocylindrales > CSP1-4 > CAIXZV01. Next base: position 1,079 of record JBAXFC010000169.1, on the reverse strand, counting down.
CGGCGTGGTGGGCGTCATCACCCCCTGGAACCTGCCGCTCAACCAGGCGGCCCGGGCCTGCGCGCCGGCGATCGCGGCCGGCAACACGATCGTCCTCAAGCCGTCCTCGCTCACCTCCACCTCCTCGATCCGCCTGGCCGGGATCTGCTCCGAGGCCGGTCTGCCCGCAGGTGTCTGGAACGTCCTGCTGGGAGGAGGCTCGACGACCGGACCCGCGCTCCTCAACCACCCCGATGTGCGCAAGGTCGCGTTCACGGGGTCGGTGGATGTCGGGCGGGAGCTCGCCCACCTCGCTGCCGACCGGCTGATCCCACTCACCCTCGAGCTGGGCGGCAAGAGCGCGAACATCGTCTTCGCCGATGCCGACATCGAGAAGGCGGCCGCAGCCGCCGCCAACGGCTTCTCCTCCAACGCCGGACAGGTCTGCTCGGCCGGGACACGGCTCCTGGTCGCCCGCGAGGTCCATGACGCCCTGGTGGACGGGGTTGCGCGCCACGTCCGCGCGCTGCGCCTGGGCGAGACGTTGGGCCCGGTGATCAGCGGGGGCCAGTACGAGACGGTGCGCTCCTACCTCGAGATCGCGGAGGAGGAGGGGGCGACGCCGGTCACCGGCGGCAGCGCGGAGGCGGCGGCGGTCGCCGAGCGGCCCGGCTTCTTCGTTCCGGCGACGGTCTACACGGGCGTGGACAACTCGATGCGGATCGCCCAGGAGGAGGTCTTCGGGCCGGTCCTGGTCGTCATCCCGTTCGACACCGAGGAGGAGGCCGTGGCGATCGCCAACGACTCCCCGTACGGCCTGGTGGCCGGCGTCTGGACCCGCGACATCTCGCGCGCGCTGCGCGTCGCCGCCGAGATCGAGGCGGGCCAGGTGTTCATCAACTCCTGGTGGTCGGGCGGGGTGCAGACGCCGTTCGGCGGGACCAAGCTCTCCGGCTACGGGCGCGAGAAGGGCAAGGAGGCCCTCAACCACTACGCGCAGACCAAGTGCGTGACGGTGGCGATCTAGCGTCCCGCGGCCCCGGCGGCGTCCCGCGGCCCCGACCGCGTCCCGCGGCCCCGACCGCGTCCCGCGGCCCCGA
>JBAXFC010000168.1:0-7444 GCA_037140135.1 Chloroflexota bacterium | reverse complement strand
GATTCTCGCACCCGGGCCGCCTCAACGGGTGGCGATTACCGACACAGCCTCCTAGATATCGGTCGCGCGCTGCGGCCCGATGACGGGAGTCCGGGATCATGGGGCGAGCGCACCGATCGGGATGACATTGACACCGTCGGGCCTGCGGTAACCGTATCCCCAGCCCGTGATGACGTTGAGCGACGCCGCCGGACCCTGGCGGCTGCCCTCCATCCGCCGGGCGAGGGCGAGCAGCGATGCGGCGCCCTGCTCGACCTGGCTGGGACCGAGCTTGATCTCGAAGGCGGCCCAGCGGCCGTCGCGGCGCTCGACGATCGCGTCGGCCTCGATGCGCTGCTCCATGTAGTGCATGACGATCGCGCGGGTCGTGCGCGAGTACACGCGCAGATCGCGGACGACGAGCGCCTCGAACAGCAGGCCCAGCGTGTCGACCTCGGCGAGCAGGCGGTCGGGATCGGCACCCATCGCGGCAACCGCAAGTGACGGGTCGACGAGGTGCCGCTTGGGCGCGGTCCGGGCCCGCGAGGCCGCTCGCAGGGTCGGCGACCATGCCGGCAGATCATCGACTACGAAGATGCGGGCCAGGGCGTCCAGGTAGGCCATGACCGTCTCGCGGTCGATCGGGTCGTCACCCGCGCCGATGTCGCGCGCCAGCGCCTGGCTCTTGACCGTGGTCGCGATGTTGCGCGCCAAGGCCCGCAGGGTCCGCAGCACGTTGGCCGCATCGTGCGACGGCCCGTCGAGGCGCCGGAGGTCCACGCGGGCGGTTTCCTCGAGGTAGCCGTTGAGCACGAGGAGCGCATCGTTGACGGTCCGCTCCCGCAGGGCGGGCCAACCGCCCCGCGTGACGATCTCGGCGATGGCCCGGATGTCCAGCCCTGGATCAACGGCCCTCGCGGGCACGCCCTCGAGGAGCGCGGCGAGCGAGACGTCGCCTGTGCTGTAGCCCATCTCGGCAAGCGACATCGGGCGCATGAGCACGCGGACGAAGCGCCCTGCGCCGCTGTGGCGCGAGCGGTCCTCGCGCGCTTCGGCTGACCCGGTCAGGATGAATCCTCCTGCGCCACCGTCGTCGGCCGCGCGCCTCACGTGGTTCCAGACGTCCGGCACGAGCTGCCACTCGTCGATGAGGCGCGGCCGAGCGCCGTCCAGGAGCAGGCTCGGGTCGAGGAGGCCCGCCTCGCGCGCACGCTTGTCGGTGTCGAGGCGCACCTCGCTCGCGGCGCGCTGCACGGCCGTCATCGTCTTGCCGCAACCGCGAGCGCCTTCGAGGACGACCGCGCCGGCGGCCGACAGGGCGGCGTCCACCTCGGCATCCGCGAGCCTTGGCAGGTAGCCGGCCTCGTTCATGGTCTCCCTCCTGACCGGGCTGCGTATGTTTCACCGCATTCTGCGCGTCTCACGAGCCGCAGTTTGCGCGCCAAGTGGACCGCACAATGCGCGCCGTTGTCAACTGCAGCACTGATGCAACGGAAGGGCGGGAGCCCGGAGCAGGAATGGCGCCCGACCCCCGGCGCGTCCTCAGACGGGAGAACCCGGCGCGGCGCCGAGCACGGCGAGACCACGGCACGAGGCGGGGTGTTATGGCGCGCCCGACAGGATTCAACCGCGCAGACGCCACCATTATCGTGCGCATCCCGATCATGCGGCGGCCGCGGTGATCGCCGCCCGAGGGAACGGCTTGCGGCAGGCCTACTTCCGGGCGGATGGAGCGCCACGGCGATCATTATGAACGACATCGAGTAATATCGTTAGCAGATCTCTAGGCAATGAACGATCTTGAGGACAAGGACAAGGACCCGATGATGCGGGGGCTGACCGGCACCTACACGACAAGCCGCAACAGCGGGGAGGTGGTGCGTGCGTTCCGGCCGGCGGACCTGCCGCCGGCTCCGCCGATCGAGTGGACCGGCGACCGCCAGCGGCGCCTCGAGCGCGCGACCCTTGCCCTGGGGCGGCTCGACGCCGTGTCCACGCTGCTGCCGGACACGACGCTCTTCCTCTACAGCTATGTCAGACGCGAGGCCGTCCTCTCGTCGCAGATCGAGGGAACCCAGTCTTCCCTGTCGGACCTCCTGATGTTCGAGCTCGACGTGGCTCCCGGCGTCCCCCTAGACGACGTGGTGGAGGTGTCGAACTACGTCGCGGCCATGGAGCACGGCCTCGCCCGGCTGCAGGGCGGCTTTCCGCTGTCGAACCGGCTGATCCGCGAGATGCACGGGCTGCTGCTGGCCAGCGGCCGAGGCTCCCGCAAGGAGCCCGGCGAGTTCCGGCGCTCGCAGAACTGGATCGGCGGAACCCGACCCGGCAACGCCGCCTTCGTGCCGCCGGCGCCGGCAGACGTCGAGTCCTGCATGGGGTCGCTCGAGTTGTTCCTCCACGCTCCTGAGCCGGGCGTGCCCGAGCTCGTCCGAGCAGCCCTGGTCCACGTCCAGTTCGAGACCATCCACCCGTTCCTCGACGGCAACGGGCGCGTCGGGCGGCTCCTGATCCCGGTAATGCTCGCGAGCGCGGGCATCCTGCGGCAGCCGCTGCTCTACCTGAGCCTGTTCTTCCGCGAGCACCGGGACGAGTACTACGGGCTCTTGGGGCAGGTCCGGACCGAGGGCGACTGGGAGGCGTGGGTCGACTTCTTCCTCGAGGGCGTGGAGCAGACCGCCAGCGGCGCCGTGGCGACGGCGAACGGGCTGCTCGAGCTGATGCGCGCGGACCGGGCGAGGGTCGCAGGCCTGCGGCGGTCGGCCAGCGCGGCGGCCCGGTTGTTCTCGGCCCTGTGCGAGCGGCCCGTCGCGTCAATCGCTGACGCCGCGGCTCGACTGGGTGTCTCCCTGCCCACCGCGACGCGCGGCATCGACGCCCTGGCAGGCCTCGGCATCGTCAGCGAGGTCACCGGGCGCCAGCGCAACCGCTTCTACGCCTACGACGAGTACCTCTCGATCCTGACGCGAGAGTCGGCGGCGTCGGCGCGCACAGCTGCCGATGAGGGCTCGCGGGCCTGACATACGGCCCGGGCGCTGCGACTGCACACAACTGGCTTGATCCGGGCGAGGCGAACGGGCACGATCGGTGCATCGGGTCGGCCAGATCGGGCCGCTCGACAACCCCTGCCGCAAGTGGTGCGGCCCACGGGGTGTCTTGGCGCGCCCGACAGGATTCAACGGCGCGGATGCCATACACGTCGACACATCCCGATCGAGCGGCGCTGGCCGGCAGCTGGTCGGGGACGTCACTGAGTGGGTGCCTTGACACGGCTCGAATGGGTGTCCACAATCATCACAAATGGGTGTCCAGACGAGCCAGGACGAGAACGGGGTCGAGTACCGGCCGCGCGTGGCTGACATGGAGCTGGCGGCCCTGCTCCGGGCGACCGGCGCCGTCGTGGTCGAGGGACCCCGCGCCTGCGGGAAGACCGAGACCGCGCTGCGCGCCGCGGCGAGCGCGGTGCGGCTCGACGTGGATGACGCCGCCCGCGCTGCCGGGCTGCTGTCGCCGAGCCTCCTGCTCGACGGCCCCCGCCCGCGCCTGATCGACGAGTGGCAGCTGGTGCCCGGGGTGTGGAACCACGTGCGCCGCGCGGTAGACGACACCGGTGGTCGCCCCGGGCAGTTCGTGCTGACCGGCTCCGCCGTCCCGTCCGACGACGCCACCCGCCACAGCGGCGCCGGCCGGTTCAGCCGGCTGCGCATGCGCCCCATGACCCTGGTCGAGGCCGGGCGCTCGACGGGCGACGCGTCGCTCGCCGCCCTGCTCGCCGGGGAGGCGCCTCGCATTGGGGACCCTGGCCTCGACATCCGGGACATCGCCGCACTCGTCGCGGTTGGCGGGTGGCCCGCGCTGCTCGGGCGGCCAGTGGACGAGGCGCTGGCCGCCGTCCGCGGGTACCTCGACGAGACCCGGCGCGCGGACCTCGCCCGGGCTGACGGCATCGCGCGGGACCCCGAGAACGTCGGCCGCGTGCTCAGGTCGCTCGCCCGGCATGTCGGGACGGAGGCGTCGGCGCGGTCGATCGCGGCCGACGTGGGCGGCGCGGAGGGCCCGGTGGACCACCACACGGTCCTGGCGTACCTGGCCGCGCTCTCCCGGGTGTTCGTGGTCGAGGACCTGCCGGCCTGGTCGCCCGCGCTGCGGTCGAGGACGCCGCTCCGGGCCGCTCCGACCCGGCACTTTGCCGACCCGTCGCTCGCCGTGGCGGCGCTCGGCGCCGATCCCGACCGCCTGCTCCGGGACGTCGAGACCCTGGGCCTCCTGTTCGAGTCGCTCGTCGTGCGGGACCTGCGCGTGCTCGCGCAGGCCCTCGGCGCGACGGTCTCCCACTATCGCGACGGGACCGGCCTCGAGGCCGACGCGGTCGTCGAGCGGCGCGACGGATTGTGGGCCGCCTTCGAGGTCAAGCTCGGCCCCGGCGCCGTGGACGACGGCGCCCGCTCGCTGCTGCGGCTGGCCGAGCGCGTGGACGTCAGCCGGCACGGCCGGCCCGCGGCGCTCGTCGTGGTCACCGGCTGGGGGTACGGCTACCGCCGCCCGGACGGCGTGTGCGTCGTGCCGGTGGGGTCGCTCGGGTCGTAGGCAGCGCCACCGGTCGACGCGGTCAGCCGCAGACGCCGTTCGTGGCCACTGGGGCCATGAAGCACCGCCACCCGGCGGTGGCACTTGGGCCGGCATCAGGAGCACCGATGGACGGCGACCACGGCACGGACCGGGACGAGGGGGCAGCCGGGCACGCGAAGACTCCTCCGCAGGGTGGCGGGATGCGGACCGTCCGGATACCCATCCTCCCGCCGACGGGCGGCCGGCCGGTGGCCCGGCCCGGCAGCGACCGGCTCGTCGCCGCCTTCGCGAACTTGGTCCGCTCGGCGATGGCCCTCGACGCCGCGGGAAGGGCGGGGTCGCCCCCGCCCCCGGGCGACGACAGGGACTGACCCCACGGCGACCAGGCTCCGGATCCGGGTTCCGCCCGCCGGCCGCGCCGCAGGCACTGCACACAACTCGCTTGCGCAGCCAGCTCCCGGCGAGCATCGTGTTCGGCGTCAGGCCGCCACCCGCAGGCCGCCACCCACGGGGCGGCGCAAGACGCGGACCACGGCCTGCGGGAAGGGCGGGGTGGTTTGGCGCGCCCGACAGGGTCGGACCGCGCAGACGCCACCATCTTCGTCAGGTTCCCGATCGCGCGGCCGTGGTGATCGCCGAGATTGCGGTGCGTCTTGATCGCGCATACCATACGGTGTTATATGGTTACGCACATCAAACCACACTGTTGACCCGATGACCACCGCCTCGGACCTGCACCGCTGGCTGCTGGGCAACCACCTCGCGGTGGTGAACCTGCGCAGCCGCGAGTGGGGCCTCGCCCAGGCGGCAGTCGGCCTCCGGGCCGGCGTCACCCAGGAGAAGTGCCTGGCCCGGATGGTCGAGACTGGGATGCTCCGCCACGTGCGCCGCGGGCTGTACGTCGTGGTCGACCCGGCCCGGGAGGCCCCGCCGGCCGCGGTCGCGAGCGGCGCCTTCGCCCACACGGACCACTACGTCACCACTGATGCGGCCCTGGCCGTCCACCGCCTGATCGACCAGCCGATCCCCGTCGTCACGGTCATCGTGCCCCGCGCCCGGCCGGTGTCGTTCCGGCTCGGCACCACCCTTGTCCGCGCCTCCGAGATGCCGAGGGATCGCTTCGATGCCGCGGACCACTACGCGATGACCCTCGACGGGTTCGCCGTCAGGCTCGCGTCGCGGGTGCTCGCGGTCGCCGACGCCCTGGAGGACCCGCGACGCATGACGCACCTGTCCCTGCTGCCGGAGATCCTGCCTGCCCTCGACGAGAACGAGATCGAGCGCCTCGCGGCCGCGGCCCTCGCCCGGAGCCGGGCAGCGGCCCAGCGCCTCGGGTACCTGCTCGACGACGCCGGCGTGGCCATCCCGGCTGGGCTCGCCACCCTGGCGCCGACCTCGGTGGCGTACCTGCAGCCGGGCCGCAGGACGGGGTCCTTCTCGACGAGGTGGCGCGTCCATGGCTGAGGCGCGCACACGTGAGGACATCGGGCGCGACTACCGCGCCGCGCGGGCCGCCGGCGACCCCCCCGCGACCGCCCGCCTCCAGAACGAGGAGGCCTGCCACGTCCTCCTCGCCGTGATGGAGCGCCTCGCGGCCGACGACGGGTCGTTTATCCGCGAGGTGGCCGTCAAGGGCGGGATCCTGATGGCGGGCGAGCTGCGGTCGCCCCGGACGTCGGCCGACATCGACCTCACCAGCGGCCACCTGCGCCGGATCGACCCGGCCCGGGTGGTCCGGGACGTCCGCGCAGCGGGCCGCACCTTCAACGTCCGGTCGGACGGGGAGCCGGAGCGGACGCCGGGGGGCGAGGTCATCCGCATCCGGTTCGACTCGCTGACCGGCGGCGGCACCGCGAAGATCGAGATCAGCATCCGCGAGAACCTGGTGTTCGCCGTCCGCGACGCCGTGTTCGACGTGTCCGACATGGGCCTCGAGCCGTTCACCGTCCCGGCGCTCGCCGAGGTCGAGCTCGTGGCGGAGAAGATCAGGACGCTCGTGCAGCGCGCCCAGCCGCGGGACCTCTTCGACCTGCGGCTCTACCTGGTCGAGTCGGGCTGGCACCTGGAGCCTCGCGACCTCGCGACGGCCGTGGACGCGAAGCTGGCGGCGACTCGGCATCGCCGCTGGCGGCCCGGCCTCTGGAAGGAGCACCTCCCCGAGATCGAGGTGCTCTGGCGGCCGACGCTCGAGGCGTGGATCGACCCTGACCGCATCCCGGGCTTCGAGGAGACCGTTGAGGTGGTCGAGCGGCGCCTCCGCGAGCTGCGGCTCGGCTGACATGGCGACGGAGCGCGTGGGTGCCCCTGTACCACCCGATCTCGCGGAGCGGCCGCGAGCGTGTCGCGCGAAGATGGCGCCGTGGAAGACGATCGCCTGGAGATCATGGAGCTCCGCCGCGAGATCGAGCGCCTGCGCAGCGAGAACGCGGACCTGCTTGTCCGCCTCGACGCGTCGCCCGCGGCCAATGCTCCAACGGTTCCGCAGCAGCTGAGACCCGCGACAGTTGTCGCGTGGGAGCCGGAGCTCTTCCACGAGGCCTCGTTGGACTTCGACGGGCCACCCCTCGATGCGCGATCGGCTCCCGCCGCAAAGATCGCCCGGTTCCGCACCTTGTTCGCCGGGCGCAGCGACGTCTACGCCGTTCGCTGGGAAAACACCAGGACGGGCAAGGCCGGCTGGAGCCCGGCGGTCGCAGGCGGCTGGGCGAATGCCCGCCGGCCCGACCGCGAGTACTTACCGCCCACGGACGCCGTCCTCGAGGCGCACCTGACCGGAACGTTCCACGTCGGCGTGTACCCGCTGCTCCGGGATGACACGTGCCACTTCCTCGCTGCCGACTTCGACGGGCGGACGTGGTCGCTCGACGCGGCCGCGTACGCCGATGCTGCCCGGGAC
>JBAXFC010000167.1:0-7473 GCA_037140135.1 Chloroflexota bacterium | reverse complement strand
GATCCGCGGCGAGGCGGAGCCCGCGGGGTACGACGGGACCGGCGCCTGCTATGTCGAGCTCGGCGGCGGGGAGGTTGGGGCCATCAGGGTGGACTTCTTCAGCGAGCCCGGGCACCCGCTCGGCTGGTTCACGGAGCCGACAGCCGAGACGGCGCTCGCCAAGGTGGACTTCGGGGCGTCACGGCGGGCGCGATGGTTCGGGCCCGGGCAATGACTTCGATCGTGGTGGGAGAGGTTGCCCCGCAAGAGGTCAGGCCGTCGGGGTGAGGGTCAGCCGCCTCCCGCAACGACCTCGACGGGCGCCGGCATGGAGGCTGTGCCCGCGCCGGGCAAGCACCCGCTCGGGCGGGCTCGCTGCCCGCCAGCAACAAGGAAGCCGGACCGCGGTGGTCCGGCTTCGATGTGTCCTGAGACTGGTTGGGGCGAGACACGCTCGGGCGCCTGCCATCGGCGAGAGCGTCCGGGTTTGCCGCCATGTCGGCCCCCGGGTGACGGTCGTGATTGCCAGGCCATCAAGCCCACTGGCGTACACCACGTCCGCCCGGATGTGTAAACGATTACGAATCGCTCCCTCCGGGTCTACTATCCGCAGGTGACTTCCTCCCCCAAGCGGGAGCCCGGCGTCTTCGCCCGCCCGGTGGCTCTCGTCCTGCTTGCGCTCCTCGCCCTGGTCTGGGGTGCCCACTGGACGGTGGTCAAGGTGGGGCTCCAGTACATGCCGCCGTTCACCTACGGCGTGCTGCGCCTCGTCGGCGGGATCCTGACGATCGTCGCGATCCTCGGCTATCAGCGCCGCCTGCGGCTGCCGCCACGGGGAGACCTCTCGATCGTTGTCTCGGTCGGTGTCCTCCAGGTCGCCGCGGGCATCGTCCTGATGAACTTCGCCCTCCGGATCGTGCCCGCCGGCCGCTCGTCGGTGCTGGCCTTCTCCACGCCGCTCTGGGTGGCGCTGCTGATGTGGGCCGTGTTCCGCAAGTCCCCGCGCAAGGTCGAGCTGCTCGGCGTTGCCCTTGGCATCTGCGGGATCATCGCCCTCCTCAACCCGGCGGCGATCGACCTCGGCATTCCACTCGAGGTGGTGGGCACGCTGGCGCTGGTCCTCCAGGCGGTCCTCTGGGCCGTTGTCACACTCCACATCCGCCACCACACGTGGCACGCGAGCGCGCTGGACCTGCAGCCCTGGATCCTTGGAGCCGCCCTGGTCCCGGTGGCGATCTCCGCGCTGCTGTTCGAGCAGGGCCGCACCATCGACTGGCAGCCGGCCACCGTGCTGATCCTGCTCTACAGCGGCCCGCTCGCCACGGCGTTCGCCAACTGGGCCAGCCAGTCGATCACGCGCTCGCTGGGCTCGATCGCGGCGACCACGGGCTTCCTTGCGACACCGGTCGTGGGGCTTGCCACGGCATCGATCTTCCTCCACGAGCCGCTCACCCTGATCGACCTGGTCGGGTTCGGGCTGGTGCTCGGCGGGATCGCCGCGGCCTCGCTGACCGCACCGGCGAAGGTGGCGGCGACGGACGCGCCCGTCAGCGACGGGACCGAGGCGTCAGGGCCGATGGAGGCGCCCGATCCGGACGTCGCCGTCGCGAGGATGCCCTAGCGGGCCGGCCCCGCCGCAGCAGCGACCGAGCCGCACCTCGCGGATCGTGCTCCCCGAGGCGATCTGGACACCGCTTCGCGGGGTCGCATGCGGCCGCCACCGGACCTGTCGGAACCCGCGCGGGAGACCCGAGCGCCCTGCACGGCCGACGCCTGCCGCGTTCCAGCTGACCTCAGGTCCTGCGCCGGCGTGTCTCCTTGACCGAGGCCGCACAATGCTGTCACCGCGGGAGGCGCTGACGCGCGGCCTGCCCGTAGGCCGCCGGGACAGCGACCCGAGCCCGCGGCCGGTGCAGGCTGCGTCCCCTGTGCCCACCGTCTCGGAGGGCTCTGCCATGGCCATCGAATCCGTATCCCCGCGCTCCCGCCGGGCGCTGCTTGGCGCTGCGCTGGGAGCCGGCGCCGCGGCCCTTGCAGCAGCAATCGGTCGGCCGCTGCCTGTGCAAGCCGCTGACGGCCAAACCGTGGTCGTGGGAGGCGAGTACACCGCCAGCTCGGTCACCTTCTTCGATACCGGCGCCACGGGCCAGCCTGCCCTGTGGGGAGCCAGCGGCGTGAGCGTGGGTGTCCGCGGTGCCAGCACCTCGGACATTGGCGTTCACGGCACGAGCACCTCGGGCTATGGCGTCTTCGGGTCCAATCTCGCCACCGATCGGGCAGGGGTCCTCGGCCAGGCCCAGGGCAACAGCACGGGCGTCCTTGGCTATTCGGGTGCAGCCCTGGTGCCTGCCGCCTCGCCCCAGACCGGCGTCTACGGCTACGCCGACCAGGACAACGGGGCGACCGGGGTCAAAGGCGCGAGCCTGGGCGCGGATGGCATCGGCGTCCACGGCATCAGCGCCTCGTTCCTCGGCGTCTACGGCGTCAGTGCCTCGAGCACCGGCGTCTACGGCAAGAGCACCTCGGGCAACGGCGCCATGGGCGAGAGCATCTCGGGCAACGGCGTCTACGGCTACAGCACGGCCATCGATCAGGCAGCGGTCTTCGGCACGTCAGCCGGCGACAGCACCGGGATCCACGGCCACTCCGGCGTGCTTCCGCCAACGGCGGCTCCGGCGAGGACCGGCGTCTACGGCTACGCCGCGCAGGACGCGACCGCGGTCGGGGTGAGTGGGGCGTCGACCACCGGCACGGGAGTGCAGGCCACGGCCACCACCGGCACCGCGCTCCACGTCGTCGGCAAGGCCAGGTTCTCCCGGTGCGGCCGGGCGTCGGTGGCCAAGAACATGACGTACGTGGACATCACGGTCGCCGGCGGACTGACGGCCAACAGCGTCGTGAGCGCCACGCTGCAGACGTACCGGGCCGGCGTTGCGATCGCCGCCGTGCGGACAAACTACCCGGCCGCCGGCAAGGCCCGGATCTACCTCACGAAGGTCGCGTCCACGACGGCCGCAACGTCCGTCGGCTGGTTCGCCGCGGAGTACTGAGGGGCGAGCGCCCCCCCATTGCAGCGCTCGAAGCGGCCCACAGTCCTCCGGACGCCACCGAGGTAGACGCCCGCAGGCTGGGGCAGAAGGAAGTGCGCAAGACTGGTCGGGGCGAGAGGGCTCGGGCCTCCGGTACCCGGCAGATCCGTGCGTGCGCGGTGTCGATGGGCAGCCGACAAGCGCCGTTCGATCTCTTCCTGACGGCCAGACCCCCTCGGTCAAGTGACCGATATCCGGGTATCGCGCCGCATCAGTACGATCGGGCCGATTGGTGGGTGACCATGTCGAAATGGCGGTCACTCGTTCGACGGGTGCATGGGAGGAGGTCGGGCCGCACGGAGGCTTGACCCGCTCGAGAGCGATGGGAGTCTCGCAAGGGGCTCCGAATGGGAGAGACCGTGAAGAAGTTCCTGCTGCTCCACTACGGCTACGAGGAGCCGACGCCGGAGATCATGGCCGCCTGGGAGGGCTGGTTCGCCAAGATCGGCGACCACTTCGCCGACATGGGCAGCCCGTTGGGCAATGGCCTTGAGGTCACGAAGACCGCCAAGCGCGACCTGTCGCCGGACGCCGGCGCCCCGACGGGCTACTCGATCATCTCGGCCGAGAGCCGGGAGGATGCCGAGCGCCTGCTCGAGGGCTGCCCGATCATCTCGAGCGTCCAGCTCCTTGAGGCGATGCAGATGGGGTAGGACGAGCACGTCGAGAGGGCGCACGGGGACGCCGGATTGCCCGCCGCTCGTTCGACTCGTGCTTGGGAGGGCTCGTACCCGCGCTGCCACCACCCGTCCCGAGACCGAAGGGAGTCAGCCGATGCGCGTCATGATCTTGGCCACGTCCCAGCCCGGAGCCGAGAACCCGCCGAACCCCGCCCCAGAGGCCATGCAGGCGTTCTGGAAGTTCAACGAGGAGTTGGTCGCGGCCGGGATCCTGCTCGCCGGTGACCGTCTGCACCCCAGCCCGGAGAGTGCGAGGGTCCATTTCGAGGGGACATCCCGGACCGTGACCGACGGCCCGTTCACCGAGGCGAAGAACCTGTCGCGGGCTTCTGGATCTGGCAGGTCCGGTCGATGGACGAAGCCCTGCAATGGCTCAAGCGGGCACCCTACGACGGTGGGGAGTTCGAAGTCCGGCCGATCCTCGATCAGCCGACGGCCGGTTGACCGACGCTTCGAGCCAGGCCGCCTCGGGCCGGGGCGACGACATCCATCGCGCCCTGGACGCAGTGTGGCGGATGGAGTCGCCCCGGCTGATCGCCGCGCTGACCCGGATCGTCCGGGACGTCGGCCTTGCCGAGGATCTCGCGCAGGACGCCCTCGAAGCGGCGATCCGCCAATGGCCAGCGGCAGGGATCCCGGATCGTCCAGCGGCGTGGCTGATGGCAACGGCCAGGCATCGGGCGATCGACGCCCTGCGCCGGCGAACCACCCTCCAGCGCAAGGCGGACGCTCCAGACGGTGGTCATGCCCAGGGACTTCGCGGGGACGTGGCCGTGGAACAGGCTCTGGGCGACGTGGAGGATCCGCTCCTTCGGCACCCGATCTGCGCGAAGGCGTCGTTGAAGCTGGCGATCCGCGGCTTGTACCCCCCGGGCCCGCTGGGCCGTGATGATTGCAGTCGAAGCGGACGCCCAGGCACCGGTTCGAGCCCGCGAACAGGTCGTCGTAGCAGTTGGTGATGACCGCCAGCTTGTAGCGGGTCGAGAGTGCACGGAGGGCACCGGCGCTGTCCGGGAACGCCGGCCACTCGCCCCCGGCTCCTGCGAAGGAGGTGACGGCGTCGTCCGAGGGGTCGATGCCCAGGTCGGCGCACAGGCCCCGTGCGGAGGCCGCCGGCACCTCGCGGCACGTCCGGTAGATGCCGCGCTCCCAGTCGATCAGGGTCCCGTGGGTGTCGAAGGTCATGGCGTCGAAGCAGCCGGAAGTCGATGGCGGTCGTCAATGATCCCCTGAACGTCGATGGATGACCCGGAGGCGCGGTTCGTGTAGCCTCCGCGGACACGAACGGACGGAGGGATGGACATGGGGACGAACGTGAGCCGGCAAGGGACCCGGGGCCGCAGTGCCACCGCGCGGCGGCTGGGGAGCCTTGTCCTGTCCGCGGCGCTCGCACTGGCGGCTGTCGGCATCACCGTGACGCCGGCATTTGCCGAGAGCACCTCGGCCGTTGGCGACGAGTCCGTCGCGGTGCCCACCGCCTGGGCCAGCTACTCGGGGCTCACGGTGCCCCAGATCACCTCCAGGCTGGGCACGACCTACCGGCTGGTCGACCTGCGCGAGGATCCGGCGGGCGGCACGTACTCGGGCGCCATGGTCGCCAACACCGGCGCCTATGCCGTGACGGGCTGGTGGTGGTACGTCCATGCCACCGTGCCCGACGTCACCGCGGCCTGGCAGGCCAACAACGGCCGGTTGATCTCGCTGGAGCAGAACGGCGACGGCACCGTGAACGTGGTCATGGTCTCCAACACGGGAAGCGCGGCCCGCAGCTGGTGGTGGTACGTGAACCTCACCACGAGCCAGGTCATGGACCATGTCATCGCCAACAACGGCCGCCTTGTGTCGGTGGCCGTTGACCCGTCCGGCACCACGTATTCCGTGATCATGGTGCCGAACACCGGCGCCGACGCACGGACGTGGTTCTGGTATGTCGGGCAGAGCCCGTCGTCGCTCAACGACCATCTGAACGCAAACCAGGCCCGCCTGGTGGACCTCGACGTGGACCCCAGCGGGAACCTCACCGCCGTCATGGTGGCACCGCTCGCGGGCGAGACCTTCGACTGGCGCTGGTACTACGGCTACAGCGCAGCCCGGATGAAGGCGCTCGCCGACGATCACGGCGACCGTATCGTCGACCTCACCCCGTACCAGAGCGGCTTGAGCACGCTCTACGCCGGGCTGATGGTCAACGTCATCACGCCCGAGCCACGGCGGATCCAGCAGCTGTTGGAGAACGGCTACGCGCAACAGGGCCTCACCAACGGGCGCTTCGGCTTCTATGTCCGGCAGGTGGGCGGGTCGTACTCGCTGGGCCTCCAGCCGTCCACGACGTTCGAGCCGGCCTCCGCGATCAAAGCGCTCTACAACCTCTACGCGGAGTTCCAGGTCCAGATCGGCAACGACGGGCTGAGCAGCCGATTCAACTACTGGTACGACCCCGGGAACCCCACCAACAAGGACGTCTGCCCGCTGACCTACAGCAACGGCACCACGAACCGGACAACGACCACGCTCGAGAACGGCCTCAAGCGGATGATGCAGGTCTCCGACAACCGCACGACGCAGGGCGTGGATCTGCGCTACGGCCGGGCCGGCGTCAACGGCTACGCGCAGGTCATCGGGATGCGCAGCACGGTCATCGCCCAGACCCTGGGTTGCGGGACCTGGGGCGGCGGGTCCGTGGCCACCACCCTCACGGACCTCTCGAGGCTCTACGCGGGCGTGAAGCGGCACCAGCTGCTGACCACCACGCGGGCCGGCACCTTCTTTGCCCGGATGACCGGTGGGACGCTACCGTCCACGGATCCCCTCGCGACCATGATCCGCCGGGAGGCCAAAGCGCTCGGGAAGAGCAACACCCAGGCCACCGCGTTCATCGGCAAGGTCACGCTCCGCGACAAGGGCGGCTCGTACGACGTGTGTCCGCCCTCGGGTCCGTGCAGCGCGCCGTACGTCTATGACCGGTCGGATGCCGGCTACATCACGCTGCCATTCAAGTCGAAGGGCGTCCTGACGCCGCGCACCTACACCTATGGCTGGTGGGTCAACGACCTCATGGTGCCGTGCGCCTTCGGGGCAACCTGCTCCGCCCGCACCCAGGCCGACGCGGTCACGCGCCAGATCCGCGTCGAGGAGCTCCGGGTCCTCATCCGGGCGGCGCTCAAGACCTGGTAGCGATCATCGGCTGATCGACCCCGGTCAGCCGATGACCCACATCTCCTTGAACGGCACGGTCACGTGCCACTCGGTCGCGACGCCGATGGCCAGGTCAACGTGCCGGCATCGGTGGCTGACTTCATCATCTGGTCCGCCCGGGACCGCGAGCGGATCAAGTACCGCCGGCTGTAGACGCACTCCGCCAGCCACCGCTGGTGATCGTGAGGATCTGCGGGAAGAGCCACAGCTGCTCGGCATCGTCCGCGGCACGGAAGTACGTGTCGAGGACGCGCTTGGCGATTCTGAAGGCGACCTCCTGGGGGCGCCGCAGCTTGAGGTCGTCGAGGATCGTTTCGATCGACTGGCCGACGATCGGATCGAGCTGGCGTCGTTCAACTCCACCGTCTCCCGTCCGTTCCCAATCGGCGGCAAGTCGGACACCGGGGTGCTGACCAACCCGTTCTACGCGGGCCGCCTGCGGACCGGCGAGCCGTCCGCCCTGGGGGCGCTCGTCGATCCAGCAGCCTGGGAGCACGTCCAGGCGATGCGGGCGCGGTACAGCCGCCGAC
>JBAXFC010000166.1:0-7519 GCA_037140135.1 Chloroflexota bacterium | reverse complement strand
TCGGCGCGCGGTGGGACCGCCGCGGCCTTGGCGATCCGCGTCTCGTCGTCGGCATCCGCGCCGAAGGTCTCCCGGGTCCAGCGCAGCATCGTGCCGATGCCCACCGCGACCACCTCATGGATCCAGGTGTGCGAGACGACGTGCCGGGCGATGCACAGCCGGCCGGTGTGGTCCGGCCGTGGCCCGGTCACGATCGCCCGCCACGCCGGCGAGGAGCCCGTCCCGAGCGACAGCTCGCCCGGCGGGGTGACCCCGCAGTCCAGCGTGGCCGCCTGGTCGCCGCCACCACCCGCCGCCTCCACCACTCCGGTGGTGAGGCCAAGCCGCCTGGCCGCAGCGCGGGTGAGCGTGCCGACCGCCCGGGCGCCCGGCAGTGCGCGGCGGGTCCAGTCGAGGTTGGGCAGCACGAGGCCGGGGGTCGCCGGGACAACGGAGACCTCGATGATCCGGTCACGCCCGACGCGCCGGAAGACGGCCTCCGTCCCGGCCGGGTCCCGGGGGTCCGTCCAGTGGATGGCCGGCGCCAGGGCGCGGTGATGGTCATCGAGGAGGAAGACTCGGTCACGCTGGCCGACGATGAACAGCCCGCCCACCTCGCTGCCGAGGGCTCCGGCGGCTCCGGCGGCTCCGAGCAGCGCCCCGAGGGCAATCTCGACGGCGGCCAGCCCGTCGGCCGGGTCGTTCTCGGCCCAGCCGGGGTGGGGGCGGTGCATCGGGTACGGGTGCTCGGTGACCGCGAGCACGCCTCGATCGGGGTCGACCAGGACGACCTTGAGCGCTGACGAGCCGATGTCCGCCCTGACCAGCAGGCGGCCCGTGGTCCTCCTCCGGTTGCCCGGGGTTCCATCCCCGCTCCGCAGGCTAGCCCTTGTGGAACTGGGACCGCCAGTCCCCGGCGATCCACTCGACCTCGCTTGCAGGCAACTCCGGCACCGGACCGTCCTGGCGCAGCCGGAGATAGACCTGCGCGGCGCCCTCGGTGACCGATGCGGCCTGGTAGGCGTGGTGGAGGTCGGCCCCGATGGCGAGCAGGCCGTGGTGGCGCAGGAAGCAGGCGCCGCGATCCTCGAGCGCCGTGGCGACCGCGTCGGCCAGCTCCGGCGAGCCGGGCCGGGCGTAGGGTGCGGTCACGACCTCGCCGCCGGTGGCCTCGACCCAGCCGGTGAGGATCGGCGGCAGCGTCCAGCCCATGACCGCCATCGACATCGCGCCCACCGAGTGCGTGTGCACGATCCCGCCCACCTCCGGGCGGCGCTGGTACATCAGCGTGTGCAGCGGGAACTCCGAGGTTGGCTTCTTGGCGCCTTCCACGATCTCGCCGTCGATGGTGGCGATCGCGATGTCGTCCGGGGTCAGGATGTCGTACGGGGTGCTGGTGGGCGTGACCGCGAACAGGTTCGGCTCGCCGGCCACGCGGCAGGAGATGTTGCCTCCGGTCCAGTAGGTCAGGTGCTCACGCTGCATGCGGTGGGAGTAGAGGACGACATCCTCGCGTGCCTTCTGGCGATTGGCGTTGGCGCTCATCGGGTCTCCATGCGTTGGGCTGGGTCGGGGACGGTGGCGGGAGTGGGGAGGGTGGAGGATCAGCGACGGAGGAGATGGCGCAGGATCACGAAGCCGACGACGGCAACCGGCCCCGCGAGCAGGTGGCGGGGCACGAGCCGGACGATGTCGGGCACATCCTCGGCACCGACACGGATCGTGGCCGGCCGGGCGTCCACGGCTCCCTCCGCGACCAGAGAGCCATCCTCGCACCGGAGCGACTCCGGGGTGAACGGGAGCCGCCGACCGGCGAGCTCAACTTCATCCACGACCTCCCGTCATGGCGGCGTCGAGGGGCCGGGCGGCGGCCTCGGCAGCCGCGATGACGCCCGCGGCATCGACCGCGAGCTCGAGCGTGGCGATGCGGGTCACGCCGACCGTCTCGCGGATGGCGTCCTCGACGTTGCGCAGGGTCCGCGCAGGTGCCGCCAGCACCAGCGCGTCGCAGGCCGTCCGGACCAGCGGTCCACCGGGCTCCCCGGACCATTCGAGGGCCTCGTTGCGCGGATGGCCATGGACGACGCGCGGCGGCCCGGTCCCGAGCCAGTCGTCGGCCCAGTCGGGACGGTGGCTTCCGGGCCGGCTGGGCACGCGGACCCGGTCGCCCCGAACGTGGATCGGCCGGGGTGGCCGGACGCGTCCCGCCGGCGAAGACGAGGTGATCAGCGCCGACCCGGCGGATGTCGCCGGGTGCAGCGACGAGGAGCCGGCCCGGTTCGCGGCGGATCGCGGTGGCTTCCAGGAGCTGGCGGACGCCGCGTCGCGGCCCGCGCGGTCCAGGCGGCGCGCCTCCGGATCCTCCCGCCCTGCCAGGCCACCGATGGCCGGCAGCCGGTCCGCCAGGACGACCTCGTGCCGGGCAGCCATGACGGCGGCCGCCGCGAGGCCGGAGAGCCCGGCGCCCACGACCGTGATCCGGCTCACGGCCGCACCCCCAGGAGCCCGTGATCGATCGCCTGCACATCCTCCGGGCGCTCGCCGTAGCGGAGCGAGCCCATGAACACGACGCCGCCGGCGCAGACGGATCCGTGGCATCGGCCGGCGGTGGCAGGAGTCGGCGATCAGGCGTGCCTCGAGGGCCCCGGGACCCGCGTGGCAGGACGGGGCGACGTCCGCGTTGCCCTTGCTGGCGCCCTCCCCCACGTCCCCGGCCGCTTCGAGCACCACGACCGACGCGGTGGTCCGCGAGAGCGGAGCGGCGATCGCGCAGCTGATGACGCCGGCGCCGATGATCACGACCTCGGCGGTGGAGTGGGCCGGCGGATCGCCCCGGAGCGCGTGACTCGCGATCATGGCCCCAGTATCGAACACTGCCGGCCTGGCGCGGGCCTCACAAGCCTGCATCGACCGGCCGGACCCGCTACCGTTCACGCCCATGACCCCCGATGCCGATCCCGATCGCGACGCCCTCGAGGCTGCCCTCGCCGGCCGCGGCGACTACGAGCTCTTCCCCTGCGACCCAGCCCTTGCCGACACCGCCGCCTTCTGTGCGCACTACGGCTTCGCGCCCGAGGACAGCGCCAACACGATCATCGTCGTCGGCAAGGGTGCGGAGCCCGTCTACGCCGCCTGCGTCGTGCTCGCCACGCACCGCCTGGACGTCAACCGCGCGGTGAAGGGCAAGTTGGGGCGCAAGTCGTCCTTCGCGTCACCGGAGGAGACGCGCGTTCTCACCGGCCACGAGATCGGCGGCGTCACAGTGTTCGGCCTGCCTGACGGCATCCCGGTCTGGGTGGACGCCGCGGTCATGGAGCGCGGGCGGATCGTCCTCGGCGGCGGCAGCCGCAGCTGGAAGGTGATCGCGCCCTCGTCGATCCTGCGCACCCTGGCGGGTGTCGAGGTGGTCGAGGGGCTGGCGAACCCGGCCCCGCCGCGCGAGGGCTGATCCCGGCGCAGGCGCCCGGCCCGCGAGATCCCCGCGAGATCCGCGCGGAATCACCGCAATGGGCCTGTCGATTCGGGCACAGGTCGTTCGTCGTGCTGTCGAGAGGGCGGGAACACCGCCCGGACGGAGGCAGCACATGACGTACCTGTTCACCTACCACGGCGGCGGCTCCATGGATGTCGGCGAGGCCGAGCTGGCCGAGATCATGGCCCAGTGGAACGTCTGGTTCGGCTCCCTCGGCGACGCGGTCGTCGATGCCGGCAACCCGGGCGGCGCGACCAAGGTCGTGTCGGCCGACGGCGTGACCGATGGCGGGCCCACGTCGCCGACCGGCTACTCGCTGGTCACGGCAGCCTCGCTCGACGCGGCGGTCGCGATCGCCAAGGGCTGCCCGGCCCTTCCGGCCGGCGGCATGGTCGAGGTCACCGAGATCATCCCTGCGATGTGACTGGACGCGGTCGCCGGCTGTCCCTGGCCCGCATGTCCCCGTCCTCGGCGGTGACGGTCAGGGACAGCCGGCCCGCGGCTGCACCAGCCACAAGGGGATCTCGTACTCCGCGGTCGGCCCCAGCGCGCCGACCATGAACCGCCCGACCTCGGTGGTGGTGTAGTCCGCCTGCATCGTGACCAGGTCCTGGCCGCTCGAACGCAGCGCGTAGACCGGACGCGTGCAGATCAGCGACGCGATGCGCGCCTCGCGCGTCCCCCAGCCCTCGTAGACGATGTTGGTGTCGTCCACGATCAGGACGTCCGGCCGCTTGCCGTCCACCAGCTGCGCATACCAGAGGGCCGGTGACGGGCCCCAGAACGAGAGCAGGGCGGCATTCGCCGGCAGGGCCGCGAACAGCGCGCTCGAGAAGTCGTCGGCGCCGCGCTCATGCGACATGTCGGCGGCCGGCAGGTTGGTGACGACCAGCATGGCCGCCAGCGCCACGCCGGCGGCGCCGGCGACCACCGTGGGCAGCGGCCGTGCACGGCCGCGCAGCAGCGCCGCGAGGACCCGGGCCAGGCCGTCGAGTGCCACGGCCACCAGCACGCCACAGGCCATCCAGGCGACCAGCAGGTAGTGCTCCAGGCGCAGGTAGTTGGCCCAGATGTAGGCCCCGGTCAGGATCGTCGCCCCCAGGACGAGCGCGAACGCCCGGTGGCGCCGCAGCAGGACCAGGAAGCCCAGGGCGGCCAGCAGCGGGACCAGCGCGTTCGCGCGTGCCAGCGCCAGCTCCCAGAGCGCGGGCATCGACGTGGCCAGCCGCACCGGGCCCTCGGGGGTGAAGAGCCCGCCGTACTGGCCGCTGAACTGCATCCCGGTGACCAGGTACAGGAAGGCCTCCGGGGTTGTCGGGCCGTTGTACGGCAGCGGCGGCTGGAGCGAGGCGGCGATCGGCAGGTAGAGGTAGACGGCGGCGCCGAGGGCCATCGTCGCGACCGGCGCCATGAGCCACCGCGGGTTCGCCCGGAACTGGTCGCGCCCCGCCCAGAGCACGAACAGGATCGCGTACGGGGCGACGAACGCGGTCAGCACGTGGTTGCCCATCGAGAGCCCGATCAGCAGGCCGCCGAGGGCCAGGTCGCGGAAGCGCCGGTGCTGCGCCCACGCGAGCGAGCGCTCCAGGATCAGGGCGATGAAGGCGAGGTGGAGCGCGTTGACCTCGGCCACGACCGCCGAGGCCCAGATCGTGCCGGTGGCGCCGGTCGCGATCGCGGCACCGGCCGCGACCACCGGGCGGACGCCCAGCCGCTGGGCGATGGAGGTGACCATGGCCAGCGCGAACGCCACGTCCACCGCAGCGAACAGGTTGGCACGGAAGGCGACCGAGCCGAACGGCAGCAGCTCGAACAGCCAGGCCGCGAGGACGTAGGTCGGGTAGCCGGTGGGGTGGGGGATGCCCAGGACATGCGGGACGACCTGCATCTCCCCCCAGTCGTCGAACGCCTGCCCGGGCAGGAGCGTGCGCAGGAAGACCAGGAGGGCGATGACGAACACCGCTGCCGGCGCCGTCCAGCGCACGAGGCCCACGCCGGCCGGGGCGGCCATGGGAGACGAAGGTCGGGCGGTCACGACGGCAACGGTAGCGGCGATCGCCCGATCCGGCGCCCGGGGTGCGATGGCTCCGCCGGACGTCCCTGGCTTCTCAGCGCCGCATCAGGAAGGCCGCACCCATCAGGTCCGGGCCGAGATGCGGGCCGGTGGTCGCGCCGATGAGGCCCGTCGAGATCATGGCCGGGTCCACGCCGTACGGGATCGCGGCGACCAGGGCCTCGCGGAAGGCGGCGACCTCGTCCGGGCTGCTGGTGGGCGTGTGGAGGATCGCCAGCCGCTCCACGGGCGACCCGGCGACCAGCTCGATGACGCGCGCTCGTGCCTTCGCCCGGCTCCGCTGGCGCTCGGAGAGCGTGACGGAACCGTCCACCACGGTGATGATCGGCTTGACCGAGAGCATCGACCCGATGACCGCCTGGGTGGCCGACAGCCGCCCGCCCTTGCGCAGGTAGTCGAGCGTGTCCACGGCCACGAACAGGCTGATGTCCGCGAGGCGCGCGGCGATCTGTTCCGCCACCTGGGCGGCGGACATCCCGTCGAGGACGAGGTCGGCTGCCATGAGCGCCGGGATGCCGGTCGACATCGAGGTCGAGCGGGTGTCGATCAGGTGGATCTCGCGGTCCGGCATTGACTGGACGGCGACCTTGGCGCTCTGGAGCGTGGCGGAGAGCTTGGACCCGATGAGGGGCGCAACGATGGCGTCCGCGCCGTTGGAGAAGGCCCGCTCGAACGCGGCGACGAAATCGCCGGGTGAGGGGGCCGCCGTGGTCGGGATCGGCGTGCCGGGGGAGAGCATCTTGTCCCAGAACGCCTCCGTCGGCAGGTCGACCCCGGCCTTGTGCTCCTCGGCACCGAAGCGCACGTAGAGGGGCACGATCGTGATCCCCGCCTCGGCCGCAAGGGCAGGCGGAAGATCAGCGGACGAGTCGGTGATGACGGCGACGCTTGCCAAGGTGGTCTCCTGCGGCGGGTTCCGGCGAGTCTACGCGCGGTCGGGCTGCCGCGCGCCGCTGACACGCACGGACGCCGCCCCCCCGAGCCGGGTGCCCGCACGAGCGATGGCCCGCGGGTCGCGAGCCCCTAGACTGCGGGGGATGCCATGCGCGAATGCACGAGGAGTGCTCCTGGCGCTGGGCCGGCGGCCCACCCGCCTGCTCGCCCCGGTGATCCTGTGCCTCGTGGTTGTCGTGTGCTCCAGCGCAGCGCCTGCCGCGGCCACCCGTCTGCCCGCCGTCCTCAGCCCATCGCTCCGGAATGCCCCTGCGGACACCGAGCTCCTGTGGCACAACGGCTGCTTCGCGACGCAGTCGCAGCGCCTGCCGAAGCCGGGCTGCATCTTCGGCGATGTGGACGGGCGGTTCCGGGTGGCGCTCGTCGGCGATTCCCACGCCTCCGCGTGGTTCCCGGCGATCGATCGCGTCGCGAAGGCTCGCGGCTGGCGCGTCGAGACCTTCGTGAAGGCCTCCTGCGTGCCGGTGGACATGCCGCTCCTGTCGCTGTACCTGCGCCGCGTGTACACCGAGTGCAGCACGTTCCTTGCCGCAACGGTGAAGCGGCTGGCGGCCCATCCACCCGACCTGCTGATCGTGTCCGCCTCGCACATCTCGATCTTCCCGGCGCGCAGCCGGGACAGCACGATGTCTGCCAAGGTCGCAGCATTCGCGCGGATGATCCGCAAGCTGAGTGCCCGGCGAAAGGTCATCCTCGGTGATGTGCCCTACGTGGGCTTCAGCGTGCCCGCCTGCCTCTCCGTCCACCGCCTGCACATCGAGTCCTGCGCGATGACCAACTGGGCGACGCGGAGCAGGTACGGCATCCTCGACCGCGGCGCCGCCGCGGCCACCGGGGCGACCCTCATCGACCTCGTCCGAGCCGGCTGGTGCGTGCGAGGGGTTGCCTGCCCGGTCGTCCGGGGCGGGATCATCGCGTACCGGGACAGCCACCACCTCACGGCGACGTTCTCGAGGTCGATCGACGAGATCCACTCGCCGCCGGACTTGATCACGTCCTTGGAACGGTCGGTGATCTGCATGTAGCCATCCGGATCGATC
>JBAXFC010000165.1:0-7523 GCA_037140135.1 Chloroflexota bacterium | reverse complement strand
CGCGGCAGCGTTCCTGGGGGCGCCGACCGGGTGGGTGGCAGCTGTCGCGGTTGCGGCCGTGGCGCCGCTCGGAGGCGCGGTGCTCGGCATGGTGGCTGGAGGGCGTCCGGACACCCCCTGGCGCGAGGTGGCCTGGGAGGTCCAGGCGGTGGGCACAGGGCTCCTGGCGGTGGCCTGGCTCGGGTCCCTGAGCGCTTCGGCCGGGACGTCGATCGGCGGTTGACCGCACGAGACCCGGGGGGTGCGGGTGGGCGGTGCGCCGCTGCACAGGCCCGGTCATGGGTGGGTGAAACCTTCGTCCCCATTGTGGCCTCGTAAGGGTGTTCGTTATGCTGTCCGCCACCGAACCGAATCGAGGAAGCGTCCATGTCCATCCTTCTCCGCCGCCTCCGGGGTGCCGGCATCGCCCTGGCAGTCCTGGCGATCTCCGCCGGCGCGGTCTTCGCGACCACGCCTGCCCTCCGCGCCACCGCGGCCAACATGGCCACTGGGACCGAGGACCCGACCGCCGCACCGACGGCATCGCCGGAGCCCACCGAGACGCCTGAGGCCACCGAGTCGCCGGAGGACGACCAGGGCGAAGCGGCAGGCTCGGACCCGACGGCCTCCCCCGGTCCCACGGATCCAACCGTCTCCCCGGACCCGTCGGCGAGCGCCGGGCCGTCCGGCACCCACGGCGAGCTGGTCTCGTTCGCAGCCCACATGGACACGCCGGCCGGGTTCCCGAACCACGGATCCTTCGTCCGCTGCGTCGCCCACATGGACGCCTCGGTGACCCTCGCGACCATCGACTGGGCGACCGTCACCCCGGCCTCCTGCGGGATCGTCACCCCGAGCCCGACGGCAACGGCCGCGACCCACGGCAACTCGGGCCACAACGGCAAGCCCGGCAAGCCAGGCAAGGACGACCACGGATCCCAGGGCAAGGGCCACGGCGGCCACGCGTCCGGACACCCCTGACCTGCCGGTCCGGCGCTGCCGGACGGATCACCGCACAGCAAGAAGCCGGCGCCCGTGGCGCCGGCTTCCGTGTATACCGGGGGAGGGGGGCTGGAGGCGGGCCGCGCTGCCGGCGCTCTAGCGGTCCGGGTCGCCGGTCCGCACCACGGCGATCGCGTTCTCAAGGCGGAGCTTGGCGATCGTGAGGTACTTGGCGAGGTTGCTCCGGTCGGTCGAGCCGATGGCAGAGAGGACCTCGGGGTTTCGGATCACGTCGAGCAGGTCCTCGACGGCGGAGTTGAGCTGCTGCTTCGCCTGGACGAGGGAGTCGTCCTTGATCTCGGCGCCGGCACTGGATGCGGTGTGGGACGACCAGGCGGGGTCGGCGACCGGCTCCGGCTCGGGTGCTGGGGCCACCGGAATGATCGTCTCGGCCTCGGTGTCGCCGTCGTCCGGAGTCCGGGCGGGCCGGCCGTCGATCCGCTCACGGAGCTTGACCAGGGAGAGCTCGTTGCGGGCCACCTGCTCGGCCAGCTTCTTGCGCTTCCGGGGGTCGGTGACCTTCATCAGCTCGTAGGCATGGGACAGGGTGTCCTTACGCAAAGACACGAGTGCCCGGATCTCAGGCGGAGCGTCGGCGAGCCGGAGCCGGTTCTCGAGGTACCCCTTGTCCTTGCCCAACTTCTCGGCGAGCTTGCGGATGCTGTAGCCGTGCTCCCGGATCATGCGGTCATACATCGCCGCTTCGTCGAGAGGGGAGATGTCCTCGCGCTGGAGGTTCTCGATGATGGAGATCTCGAGGGCCGTATCGTCGTCGATGTCCTCGACCAGCGCGGGGATCGAGACCTGGCCGGCGATCTTGGAGGCACGCCACCGGCGCTCGCCGGCGATCAGCTGGAACCGGTTCTCGTCGATGGGTCGGACGAGGATCGGCTGGAGCACGCCGTGCTCGCGGATGCTGGCGGCCAGCTCCTCGAGCGTGGCCTCGTCGAAGGCGAGGCGCGGCTGCTGCGGGTTGGACTCGATGCGGTCGACGGGGATGACCTTGACACCGGTCGAGCGGTGCGTCGTATCGGGGGAGAGGAGGCTCACGATCGCAGGCGGAAGCTCGCCGTCCTCCGAAAGGCGACGGGCGGCGGCTGCTCGGAAGTCAGTCCTGGCCAAGTTCGATCACCTCACGGGCAAGCTCGCGATAGGTGCGCGCGGCGTCGGACCCTCCGGCATAGGACGTGATGGGCCGGCCGACCAGCGGCGCCTCACCGAGCTTCACCGAGCTCCGGATGATGGTCCGGAAGACGTGGTGATCGCCGACGACGCGCAGCTCGTCGAGCATGTCCCTGGCAAGGTTCGTGCGCCCGTCGTAGAACGTGGGCAGCAGTCCCAGGATCCGGAGATCGCGGTTGAGCTTGAGGCGGATCGCGTTGATGACCTTGACCAGGTTGTTGAGGCCCTTCATCGCGTAGAACTGCGTCTGCACCGGAATGATCACGCTGTCGGCGGCGACGAGCCCGTTGACCGTCAGGAGCCCGAGGTTGGGCGGGCAGTCGATCAGGACGTAGTCGTAGGGGTCGATCGCCTCGCGCATCGCCTCGCGCAGGATCGACTCCCGACCGAGGGCCGTGAACAGCTCGCCCTCGGTGCTCGCAAGATCGATGTGCGCCGGGGCGACGTCGATGCCTGCGGTCTCCGTCGGCAGGATGGCCTCCGTGAGGGTCGAGCGGCCATCGGCCAGCACGTCCGCCATCGAGCGCTGGACCATGTTGAGATTGATACCGACGCCGGCCGTGAGGTTGGCCTGCGGGTCCATGTCAATCAGCAGGATGCGCAGCCCCTCTTCGGCGAGAGCACCCGCGAGGTTGATCGCGGTCGTCGTCTTGCCGACGCCGCCCTTCTGGTTGGCAATCGCGATCACGTGCGTCAAGGGCTGTACCTCGGAATGAGCGGCGGCGGATTCGACGTGCCGACAAGTGACGGACTCCGCGCATGCTACAGCGCGGTGATCAACGGCGCGCGACGGTTGTCCACACGGCGCACCACTTGTGCACCGTAATGTGGAAATCCTGCGCGCTGGCGTGGGCCCTGCAATGTGACGGCGGGCCCGCGCTGCCCGCAATGACCGGCCCGTCGGCAGGCCCTCCGGCTCTCGAACTTCCGGGGCCCGGTGCGCCTAGAATGGGCATGTCCCCAACGTCTTTACGTAAAGACGGCCCAGCCACGACCGGAGGGAGCCCTGCCTGTGACCACGAACGCGGAACGGATCGCGCGTCTCGAGCAGATGCGAGCCGAGGCTCTCCAGGGCGGGGGACCGGTGCGAGTTGAACGACAGCATGCGTGGGGCAAGCTGACGGCAAGGGAGCGCCTGGATCTGCTGCTCGACCCCGGCTCCTTCGTCGAGATGGACGCATTCGTCACGCACCGTGCCACGGAGTTCGGCCTGGATCGCCAGCACTTCCTCGGTGACGGCGTGATCACCGGGCACGGAACGGTGAGCGGACGGCTCGTGTTCGTCTTCAGCCAGGACTTCACCGTCTTCGGCGGATCGCTGTCCGAGGCGTACGCCGAGAAGATCTGCAAGATCATGGACCTGGCGATGAAGGTCGGCGCTCCCGTGATCGGTCTCAACGATTCGGGCGGGGCACGGATCCAGGAGGGCGTGGCATCGCTGGGCGGCTACGCAGAGATCTTCCTGCGCAACGTCATGGCCTCGGGTGTCGTGCCGCAGATCTCGGTGATCCTCGGGCCGTGCGCAGGTGGCGCGGTCTACTCGCCGGCGATGACGGACTTCACGGTCATGGTCGAAGGCACGAGCTACATGTTCGTCACCGGACCCAACGTGGTGAAGGCCGTCACCCACGAGGAGGTGGACTCCGAGGCCCTCGGTGGTGCTGGCGTGCACACTGGCCGAAGCGGCGTTGCGCACCTCGCCGCGCGCGACGAGGCCGAGGCGATGGATCACGTGAAGCGGCTCCTCGAGCACTTGCCGCAGAACAACCTCGCGGACGTCCCGCTGGTTCCGACAAGCGATCCGGCAGACCGGATGGACCCGGAGCTCGACTCGGTTGTCCCCGACGAGTCGCAGAAGCCGTACGACATGCACGACGTCCTGCGGCGCATCGTCGATGACGGTGACTTCTTCGAGATCCAGCCTGCGTGGGCCGGCAACATCCTCATCGGTTTCGCGCGCATCGGCGGGCGGGCCGTGGGCATCGTTGCCCAGCAGCCGGCGTTCCTCGCCGGAGCGCTCGACATCGACGCATCCATCAAGGCCGCGCGATTCGTCCGCACCTGCGATGCCTTCAACGTCCCGCTCGTCACCTTCGTCGATGTCCCTGGGTTCCTGCCCGGCGTCGCCCAGGAGCATGGCGGGATCATCAAGCACGGCGCCAAGCTGCTGTACGCCTACTGCGAGGCGACCGTCCCCAAGGTCACCGTCATCACCCGCAAGGCATACGGCGGCGCGTACGACGTCATGAGCAGCAAGCACATCCGCGGCGATATGAACTTTGCGTGGCCCACCGCTGAGATCGCGGTGATGGGCGCCGCGGGCGCGGTCAACATCATCTTCAAGGATGCGATCAGCGGCGCCGAGGAACCGGCGGCGGAGCACAGGCGGCTCGTCGCCGAATACGAGAGCGAGTTCTCGAACCCGTACGTCGCCGCGGCGCGGGGCTACATCGACGAGGTCATCCTTCCGCGCGAGACACGCCCGCGGCTGGTCCGCGCCCTGGAGATCCTCGCGGACAAGCGGGACACCAACCCCAGGAAGAAGCATGGCAACATCCCGCTCTGACCTGCCCCCGTCTTTGCGTAAAGACGACCTTCCGGGGAGCACCCGATGACGACCCAGCCCGCGCCCTTCCGGCGCGTACTCATCGCGAACCGCGGGGAGATCGCGGTCCGCATCATCCGTGCCTGCCACGAGATGGGCATGGAGGCGGTCGCGGTCTACAGCGACGCGGACGCCCAAGCGGCCCACGTCCGCCTCGCGGATGTCGCGGTCCGGCTCGGCCCGCCGCCGCCGTCCGAGAGCTACCTCCGGATCGACGGCATCGTGGAGGCGGCCCTGGCCACGGGCGCCCAGGCCATCCATCCGGGCTACGGCTTCCTGGCCGAGCGAGCGGCATTCGCGCGCGCTGTCGAAGACGCGGGTCTGGTCTTCGTCGGCCCGGCATCGGACGCGATCGACGCGCTGGGCGACAAGCTCCATGCACGCCGGCTTGCGGCGAAGGTGGGGGTCCCGTCCGTGCCGGGGACGCTGGAGCCCGCCCCGGTTGACCATCCCGACCAGGTCGCCGATATCGTCGCGACGGCGCGCCGTATCGGCTTCCCGCTGCTTGTCAAGGCGGCGGCCGGCGGCGGCGGTCGCGGCATGCGGCGGGTCGTGCGGGAGGAGGACCTTCCGGCGGCACTCGTCTCCGGCTCGCGCGAGGCGCTCTCGGCGTTCGGCGATGGATCCGTCTACCTGGAGCGCGAGATCCTGCCCGCGCGCCACATCGAGGTGCAGTTGCTCGGCGACGCCTTCGGTCATGTGGTGGCCCTCGGGGAGCGCGACTGCTCGCTCCAGCGCCGCCACCAGAAGCTGGTGGAGGAGGCGCCGGCGCCAGGCCTCACGGAAGCGCAGCGACGTCATCTGCACGGGCTCGCCATTCGCCTCGGCAAGGAGGCCGGATTGCGCAACGCCGCCACCTGCGAGTTCCTGCATGACCCGGACGGCAACTTCTGGTTCCTCGAGGTCAACACGCGACTGCAGGTGGAGCACGGGGTGACGGAGATGGTCGCGGGCGTGGACATCGTCCGTGAGCAATTCATGATCGCGGGCGGGGCTCCGCTGAGCGCCGAGGTCCTTGCGGCGGGGGAGCGGGCGGCGACGCCTTCCAGCCACGCCATCGAGGTCCGGATCGCCGCCGAGGATCCGTCCCACGTGTTCGCTCCGACGCCCGGGCGCGTCGGACGGTGGGTGATGCCATCCGGTCCCGGGGTCCGCGTGGACACGCACATCGAGGCCGGCGACCGGATCCCGTCGGAGTACGACAACCTCATCGCCAAGCTGATGGTCCACGCGCCTGACCGTGACGCCGCCATCGACCGGTTGCGGCGTGCACTCGATGAGACCGAGATCGGCGGGGTTCAGACGACGCTGCCGTTCCACCGGGCCGTCGCCCGGAGCGACGCGTTCCGTGCCGCCGAACTGTCAACGGGCTGGGTGGACCTCAATTGGGACGGGGAGGCGGCGAGGGCCGAGGCCGTCCGGAAGGCGCTCCTCGCGACGGGTCTCGCCAGCATCGCCGCGGGCCCTGCCCCGGTCGGGATGCGGGCATCCGAGGCGCTGCCCTGGGATGGGGGGCCACAGCCGCGTGGCCACAACGGCTGGCGGCAGGGAGCGCGCGCACTGGGAGTGGACCGATGGCCGGGCTGAGCGACAAGCCGGCCGGTGCCGGTTCCACGACGGGCGCCCCAGCGGACGCAAGGGTTCCGGCCTCGACTGACCCTCGGGCCGTCCGTGTCCGGCTCTCCGGTTCGTCGCGAACCGCCGACGAGCCGGCGATGCGGGTCGCTCCGGTGCCGGAGCCGCTGCGGATGACGAACCCGTCGAGCGGCAAGGGTCCGCTCGGTGGCGCGTCCGTCAAGCCCGCCGCAGTGGAGGAGGGGACTGTCCGTACGCAAAGACAGGCCCTCGTTGACAACCAGGTTGTGGACGCCGTCATCCGCTCGACCGGCGGCGGACGCCACCTCCTTGATGAGGACGGCCGGGCCACCCGCCTTGTCCTCGAGGTTGATGGGCCGGGTGAAGCAGGCGCCCGGGTCCGGGAAGTCCTCGTGGACGGCTTCAGGTTCCTGGTCGAGACGGAGCCGGAGCGCATCGCCGCCCTTCGCGAGCGGGCCAGCCAGGGCCGGGCGTCGAGTGCCCACAGCGGCCCCCTCCAGGTCAAGGCCATCATCCCGGGCAAGGTGGTGGCAGTCTCCGTGGCGCCGGGCGATGCCGTCACGGCCGGCCAGCAGCTGCTGGTCGTCGAGGCGATGAAGATGCAGAACGAGCTCCGGGCACCGAGGGATGGCACCGTCGATCGCGTCGGAGTGGCGGTCGGTGTCAATATCGAGATCGGCGACCTGCTCGTCGTCATCAACTAGCGGAGGACCGGGTGAACGACGACGCAACGACGGCCGGGGAGACAGCCGGCGAGGATGCTGCTGGCGGGCAGCCGGACGATCCCGC
Organism: Chloroflexota bacterium; assembly: GCA_037140135.1. Taxonomy (GTDB): domain Bacteria; phylum Chloroflexota; class Limnocylindria; order Limnocylindrales; family CSP1-4; genus CAIXZV01. Next base: position 370 of record JBAXFC010000165.1, on the reverse strand, counting down.
CGTGGCGCGCTGGCGTGCGACCACGCGGGCCAGGGCCGTCGCGGCATCCGCCGAGCGGAAGGCCGCCTTCGTCACCACCTCGGAGATCCCGGTCGCCGACGTCTACACGGCGGCCGACCTTGGCGGCCATGACCCGACGCTCGACCTCGGGCTGCCCGGGGAGTTCCCGTTCACACGTGGCGTCCAGGCCACGATGTACCGCTCCCGCTTCTGGACCATGCGCCAGTACGCGGGCTTCGCGACCGCCGCCGAGACCAACGCGCGCTTCCGGTACCTGCTCGAGCAGGGGCAGACCGGCCTCTCGGTCGCCTTCGACCTGCCCACCCAGATGGGCTACGACTCCGATGCCCCCGAGGCGGAGGGGGAGGTG
>JBAXFC010000164.1:0-7527 GCA_037140135.1 Chloroflexota bacterium | reverse complement strand
TCGTCGTCGGGCTCGGGGGTGTCGGGCTCTCCCTGATCATGGGCGCCGCGCTGGCCGGCGATGTCTCCGGCGGAACGGTGATCGCGGCGGACGCGGGCACCACCGTCCGCTCCAGGAAGGTGCCGATCCCGAGGTATGGGAAGACATCCCGCCCATCGGCGTCGCGGAGGCGCGTGGTGCCGTCCGGCAGCCGGTGCTCCAGGGCCCGCGTGCGGGTGCAGAGCCACGGCTGTCCCGCCTGGCAGCGGACGCAGAGGTGGCATGGCGCCAGCCACGAGAGGACGACAAGGTCGCCGACGGCGGGGGCATCGACGCCGGGGCCGACCGCCTCGACGATGCCGGCGCCCTCGTGGCCCAGCACGAGCAGATCGGCCGCCTCCCAGTCCCCATCGAGCGTGTGCAGGTCCGAGTGGCAGATGCCCGAGGCGAGCAGGCGCACGAGGACCTCGCCGGGTCCCGGCTGGTCCAGGACGAGCTCCTGGTCGCGGAGCGGCTCGCCAACCCGCTCGAACACGAGCCCTCGGGTCTGGATCGTGGTGGTCATCCCGGGTCCTCCAGAAGGCCGGCGACAGGTCCGCCGGCCACGCGGCGACGGCCGCGCGCTCCCCCATTGCGTGCCGGGCCGCCGTGCGCGACGGGGCCCTTCGGGACGGCAGGCCATCCCGGCTGTCGGGTGGGCCGGGCGCCCCCGGCTCGCAAGCGACGCCGGGGGCGGCCGGTGAACTGTCAGGCGCTGGCCGTCTTCGGCTTCGCGCTCTTCACCTTCTTGGGGTTTTTGGCCTTCTTGTCCATCGAACTCGCCCTCCGGCTGGCGGCGGCGTTCACGCGGTATGTCGTGACCCACGCCGTCGCCGCATCATGCGCCTATCGCGCAAGTCCGATGGGGGGCGGTTGCGCAGGCCCTGCCGCCAAACGCGTCAGGCCCTGCCCTTGACCATGTCGAGGAGCCGGCCGAGGACGCGCTCGCCATCGGCGCGCAGGCCGTTGTGGGCGTACTCGTTGGTGATCCACGGCCGCAGGCCCCGCACGAGCTCGGCGGTCTCCTCGGCGAACGAGCGCTCCACGTAGACGTCGTCCACGTAGATCGTGGCGGCCACCGGGACCTCGTTGGCGCGCAGCCGGTCCGCGTCGTAGAGGCGGGGCCACGGGTGCTCGGCGAGGAGCATCGCCGCCTCCCGGTGGCCGGCGAGCCCGCCGTACTCCGCCCACATCCACGGGAAGACGTGCTCCGCCCAGAAGCCGGTCTCGCCCGGGGCGTCGAACCCGTCGGGCATCGTCCGGGCCGCGGACCAGCGGGTCGCGACCCCGTCCGCGTACGAGGACTCGTGGAGCGTGGCGTAAAGCGGGTTGCGCTCCCAGCGGACGGCGTTCTCGACGTCGTGGAGGAAGGCCGCCGAGCCCACGGGCAGCTCGAGCACGTGATGGAGGTGCTCGAACCCGGCGCTGTCGCCGAGCCACATGCCGATCCCCCGGAAACGGTGGCTGGTGAGCCGGTCGCCGGACGGCAGGCGGACGTCCTCGCCGTCGAGGCGGCGGTGGGTCTCGCGGACCCGCTCCCGGTCCTCGGGGTACCGCGCGTAGTAGCGGTCACTGGCAGCCGCTGCGCGCTTCCAGGTCGCGGCGTAGACGTCCTCGGCCGGGCGGCCCACCGGGGAGCAGCCGCCGGTGATCAGGGCGGCAGCCAGGCCCTCGGGCGCGATCGAGAGGTACGTGAGCGACGTGAACCCGCCGAAGCTCTGGCCCAGCACGGTCCAGCGGTCCACGCCCAGCTCGCGGCGGATCGCCTCGCAGTCGCGAACGATGGCGTCGGCCCGGAAGTGGGCGAGATAGGCCGCCTGGTCCGCCGGCGTGGCGCCCGGGATGGTGGCACCCACCGGCGTGGAACGGCCGGTGCCCCGCTGGTCGAGGAGCAGGACCCGGTACTCGGCGAGAGCGCGCTTCATCCAGCCCGATGGCGGGACCGTGGGCCGGGTCGCCTCGAAGCCGGGGCCGCCCTGGAGGAAGACCAGGTATGGCCGGTCGAGACCGGCCGGATCGGCGACCTCGCGGGTGAAGACGGTGATGGTGGGGCCATCGGGGCGGGCGTGGTCGAGCGGGACGGTGTGCTCCCGCTCGGTGAGGACGGCGCCCGGAACGCGGTACGTGGTGGTCATGGGCGCACGATAGCGGGCGCCCGGTCACGCGGAGGCGGGCGTACTGCGCCGGCCGCGAAGAACGAGGGGGCACCGGGCTCCGCCGCCGCCACCCCCGGCCGCACCAGGCGCGGGGACTACTTCTTGCCGCTCCCGGTGAGGGTCACCCGCGCAGGCGAGTTCGTCCCGTTGCTGACCAGGGTGAGGGTCCCGGTGTAGGTCGTGATGGCGGTGGGCCGGAACGTGACGGAGATCTTGCAGCTCTTGCCCGGGGCAAGGGACGCCGGGCAGCTGCCCATGCTGGGGCTGATGAACGCCCCGCCCGAAGTGGTGATGGGGCTTGACCCGAACACGAGGGTCGCGGTCCCGGTGTTGGTCACCGTGAGCTGCTTGGTGGTGCTGGTGCTGATCCGCTGGATCCCGAAGTCCAGGCTTGTCACGAGACCAAGGACCGCAGGCACGACACCCGTGCCCGACAGCGCCACCGTGGATGGCGAGCCTGCGGCGTTGTGGCTGATGACCAGCGTCGCGGACTCGGCCCCGGCGGTGGCCGGCCGGAACGACACGCTGATCGTGCAGCTGGCGCCGGGGGCCACCGTGCCGCAGGTGCTGGTCACCGGGAAGTCGAGCTGGTTGGACCCGATGAGCGACACCCCTGAGACGACGAGGCTCGCCGTCCCGGTGTTGGTCACGGTCACGGCCTGGGCCGCGGATGTGGAGCCCGTGCCCTGGTTCGCGAATCCGAGCGATGGCGGCGTGACCTTCGCGACCGGTGCCGGGGGTGCCACCACGGGCGAGGTGGCCGCGGAGACCACCTGCTCCGCCGTGCCGTGGTTGTCCGTGTAGGAGGCGACGACCCGGAGCGCGGCGCCTGTCTGCGCGATCGTGGGCGTGAAGGAGGTCCCCGTGGCGCCGGCGATGGGGGTGGCGCCCGCCTGCCACTGGAGCGCCACGGTCACGCCCACGAGTCCGTCGGCGTCCGCGAGCGACGAGAGATCGGCATGGACGGTGACGCCGACGGCCGGCGCGGCGGTGTCGAGGACCGGTCCGCCGGTCGGCGCGTCGTTGACGTTGGCCACCGGGTCCGTGGCAGCGCCCGTGATCGCCTCGAGCACGCCCACGCCGTCGGTGAACGTGGCCACCACGCGCAGGCGCGAGCCCACTTCGGCGTTACCGGGCGAGAACGTCGTGCCGGCGTGGACGGTGACCCAGCTCCCGGGCGTGGTCTCGGCCTGCCAGCTGTAGGCCACGGTCGCCGGATCGAAGCCGTCCGGGTCGGTGATCGCGGGCGTCTCGGCCAGTGCCTGGCCCTCGGTGGGCGTGGAGTCGCTGATGGTGACCGAGCCCGTCGCATTGCGGCCGCAGGTGCCCGGGAGACCGATGAACACGGCCTTGTCGGCGAACTTGAGGCGCTCGATGTTGCGGACCGTGTCCGCCCCATCGATGCCCAGGCCGCCACTGTGGGCAACGGTCCACGTCCCGCTCGGGTTGCTCGTGATCGCGTAGTTCGCACGGATGTCGGAGAACTGGGCCGTGTCGCAGGACGCGTCCGGAGGCGGGACCGCGATCTCCCGCACGAGATGGATCGTGCCCGGGTCGATGCTGCCCTCGAAGATGCCCACGGCGAGGTCCCCCACCCGGCTCGCCGTCACGGGGGCACCGGAGGCACCCGTCGCGACGAGGTGCGCGGTGAGCCAGGCATCGCCGTCGATGAGGTCGTTGCCACCCCGGCCCTCGAGCAGGTCGCTGCCCGGTCCGCCAAGCAGGATGTTGCCCGTGGTGTCGAACGCCGGCGTGAGGCCGGCGCCAGCCAGCAGCCTGCCGGTGGAGGAGAGCAGGGTGTCCAGCCCCGTCACCAGCGGCAGGTTGTCGTGGGTCAGCTCGTGCCCCAGGCCCGTCCCCGCGTCGCCGCGGATCACGTCGTTGAAGGGGCTGCCGGACACCGCCTCGTCCGCGAGGAAGCGGTCCGCCTGGTTGAGCGGGCTGGGCGGCGCGAGGATGGTGTTGAGCATGTCGGCGCCGGCGGGCAGCGGGTCCCGGGCATAGCTCACCCAGTCGAACCCGAGGCCCCCGTCGAAGCGGTCGAGGCCCGGGCCGCCGGACAGGATGTCCATCCCCTCCTCGCCCGCGAGGGTGTCGTCGCCGCCGTCACCGATGAGCACGTCGTTGCCCTGCGGGCCGATGCCGAACGGGCCAGCGTTGTCGCCGCTGATCGCATCGGCACCGCCGCCACCCTCCAGCCAGTCGTCCCCCTCGTTGCCTGCGATGGAGTCGGCGCCGGCTCCGCCCTGGACCAGGTCGTTGCCCTGGCCGCCGAGGGACTCCGAGCCGTCGTCACCGCTCGTGACCACGTCGTTCCCGTCGCCGCCCAGGAGGACGTCCGCACCCCGGCCGCCCGCGAGCGCATCGTCGCCCACGCCGCCGTTGAGAACGTCGAGCCCGAAGCCGTCGGTCAAGGTGTCGTCGCCCGCGCCCCCGTCAAGGTGGTCCGCGCCGGCCCCGCCCTCGATCCGGTCGTTGCCGTCGTTGCCCCACAGGGAGTCGTCGCCTTCGGCGCCCTGCATCGCGTCAGGCCCGTTGGTGCCGGCGAAGACGGCGTGGTTCTCGCCGGCACCGCCGCCGGTGAGACGGATCGTGCCGTCGGCCAGCCGGATGAGCTTGCTGGTGCCGTCGAGGTTGCGCTCGTTCCACGGCGTGGCCGGGTCGTCCATGATCCCCGTGGGATCCGTCTGGGCGGCAAGGTCGAACGTCCAGTCGGGCCGGGTGAACGCGAGCGCCGGCAGGTCCTGGGCGCTGGTGGTGCGCATGGCCAGCCTGGCGAGCGAATCGCCCTCGATCTGCCCCAGGAGGTGGGTGCCGGCCAGGCGCGACAGGTAGTAGAACCGGTCGTTGTCCTGGAGGTGCTGCATCTGGGTCTCGAACACGAAGTTGAACGTGGTCCCGAGCATCCCGCCGAAGACCGGCGTGGATTCGGCGAGCCCGCCCATCCAGAGGTCCACGTCATCGAGCCCGGTGATGGTGACGCCCCCGGCGGCATTCGCCCAGGCGCCCGTTCCAGCGAGGAAGTCGCCGCGGTCGCCCGGTGCGCCCGGACCGCCGTTGACGATCAGGTCTGCCGCAGCGCGCTTCGCCGCAGTCGTGGTCGCGGCCAGGATCGACGGGTGCGTGCCGTAGGCGGCGATGAAGTTCACGAGCGAGGCCGGGTGTCGCAGCGCGAGCCCGAAGGCGGACCAGCCGGCGTACGGCCTGACGGAGCCGTTGAGGGATCCTGTGCCCGCGCTCGCCGCGTACAGCGCGCGGCGGGTCTCGTTGAGCGACGGGATCCCCTCGCTCCGGGCCCTGGCCATGTTGAGCGTGGCCAGGTCCAGCGGCAGGCCCAGCAGGTTGTTGCGCAAGGTCTCGGTGACGAACTCGTCGATCTCGTTGCCGCGCTGCATGACCATCCCCGCCAGGACGGAGCCCGCGGCCTGGTTCGCCGTCAGCGGTCCGGCCGGACCCCCGTCGAGGAAGCCGACCGGGTTGGTGAAGGCCGCAAGGAGGGGGATGTCGTTGGACGAGCCATCCCGGTTCGTGCGGGCCACCGTCTCGTTGAGCATGGAGTGGCCGAAGCGGTAGACCGCGTGCGCGAACTCGGCCGTGATGGCCGGGTCAACGCTGTCGTCGTACTGGGTGAAGACGTTGATCGCGGGCTGGACGAAGCGCGCGAACTCCTCGAAGACCAGGTGCTGGTACTCCATCTCGGTGACCAGCTTGGCCGCCTGGAAGAGGCGCTCCCCGTTCCACGTGCCGTCGGGCAGCTGCCAGGCCGGCAGCGCGGCGGGGCTGCTCGCGGGGATCGTCGCCGCCAGCGCCTTGATGTCCCCCACCACCCCGTTGTGCTCCTGGTGGAAGACGTGGTGGATGGCCGTGAGGCCGATGTTCTCGTTGCCCCTGCCGTCGCCGGTGATGAAGTGGGCGGCAAGGAGCTCGTCGTCATAGGTTCCGGACGGCTGCGGGGGGCCGCCCGCGGTGCTGGTGTCCGTGTCGGGATCGGGCACCAGCCCGGCCGAGGGCGCCGCGTTGTGGGCGATGTCGTCGAGGAAGGCGTGGTTGGTCCGGAGCGCCCCGACGGCCGTCGGCGAGATGCCGGTCCCGCCATTCGCAGCGGGATCAGCCTCGACGAAACCCCCCGCCGTCGCGATCTGGGGATAGCCGTGCGACCCGGGGATGAAGCGGCCGAAGGCATCCGTGCGCAGGAGCGGCACGTTGAAGATGTCCCGGTCCATGAGCGCGATGCCCAGCAGGCCCGCGGCCTGGGCCTTGACGTCCGCCCATGTGGGCAGACCGCCCGCGGCGCCGTCGAGGAGGCTGCCCGTGGAGACCGGCCTCCCGCCGTCGAGCCGGTAGGCGCGCAGGAACACCTGGTGGCTGGGATGCGACGTGTAGGTCTGGTTCTGGTCCACGTACGGCGTCGTGGTGTTGGTGCCGTCCTTGATGTCGTCCGCGGTGCCCAGGACTCCGTCCGGGCCAGGCTGGTTGGTCGCCCGGGTGAGGGCCATGAAGTTCGTCGGACTGCCGGGGACGTACAACGGGTCGCCCGGCCCGAGCGGCACGAGGACCGTCCCGCTGCCGCCCTTGGTCACGAGATCCAGGCCGTGGTCGAAGAACTGGCCGAACAGCGTGAACACGCCGTTGAAGCTGGGTGACAGGCCGGCATCCGCGGCGACGTTGGGCAGAACGTACTCCGTGACCTGGGTCGGCACGCCATTGCGGAAGGACGGCACGGTAATCGTGGAGTTGCCGAACCCGTGCCCGCGGGGATCGAGATACGCGGCCATTGCCGCGGGGTTGTCCGTCGTCTGGTCGGCGACGAGGTTGCTGACCAGGCGGGGGTTGGAATCGAACACGAGGCCGGTGTTCTGGCCATACGTCGTGGGGCCGGACGGGGCCGGACCGGGACCGTCGGGATCGCCGGGCTCCGCGGCCCGGAAGCGCGCGGCGACCATGCGCGGGAACGGCCGGTCGGCGGCGCCGAAGGCGGCCTGCCCGGCGACGAGGTTGTCGAACCGCCCGTTGACCGTGCGCAGGCCGTACGGGAGCGTCGGGCCGGCGATCTCGGTTGCGCACAGGGCGGGATTGGCCGGGAAGCCCGGATCCGTGCACAGCTGGCCTGACCCGTCGGGGTGGGCCTCGGCGATCTGGATCTGGTGGAGGATGAACTCGAGGTCCGAGGCCACGAGGCCGATGCGGGCCGGCGTCGCGGGTCGCACCGCACGGACCAGGGCGGCTCCCGGTCCGGCAGCTGCGACGACCAGGGCCGCCACCAGGAGCAGGCTCCCCGCACCGCGGAGGTGCGTGGCCACCCGGGTCGGCCGAGGCCGGCCGGCGGCCTTGGGGCTGGGCGGGGTGGTGGGAC
>JBAXFC010000163.1:0-7557 GCA_037140135.1 Chloroflexota bacterium | reverse complement strand
GCCGCAGCCACTCCGCGAACAGCTCGGCGCCCTCCATCGAGGCTGCCTGCGAGACCGGAAGGCTGCGCGCGTCCATCGGGAGGACCAGCTCGCGGTAGAGGAACTCGTCGTCGAAGCCGCCTGCCGCCGCGTCCACGCGGGACGCCGCGAAGACGATCGCATCGAGCCGGGCCCAGTACGCGGCCGCGAGGCACATGGGGCAGGGCTCGCAGCTCGTGTACATGACGTGGCCCGCCAGGATGAACGTGCCCAGTGCGGCGCACGCCCTCCGGATGGCCAGGACCTCGGCGTGCGCCGTCGGGTCATTGGTGGAGGTGACCTCGTTGCAGCCCTCCGCGACGATCGACCCGTCGGCGGTGGCGATCAGGGCGCCGAACGGCCCGCCCCGCCGGGCGAGCATCCCCTCGCGGCCGATCTCGATGGACCGCAGCAAGAGCCGTTCCGCGGGCGCCGGAGCCTCGTTGGCGATCTCGCGCATGTCTCCTCCTCGCGACAGTCAGGCGGCGGCGGCGGCGCCGGCCACCGGGCAACGTTGCATCGCGCTGGCGTGGCGGCACCAGTGGCAGTCGGCCTGCGATGGTGCGCAGGTCTACCTCTTGGAGGTCACGATCCCAATACGCCGATCGGGATCACGGAGACGCCGTCCGGCCGCGTGCCGGACATGGTCCCAGATGCCATCGACGATCTCCTGCTCGTCGATGAGGCGCGGCGTGTCGCCGTCGAGGAGCACCTCGCTCCGTGCCGCCTGGCGCGCCGTCTCGGTCTTCCCGCACGCACGCGGGCCCTCGATCAGCACGGCGCCCGCGGCGTGGAGTGATGCCGTCAGCTCGGCATCAATGGTTCGCTCGCGGTAGGCCATGGACGGCAGTGGGCCCGGCCCGTCGAAGTCACACGCGAGCAGCCGGCAGGAGTCGTCGGGAAGGAGCGGATACAGGCCGACATGGGTCCGACCTGAGAGGTGCGACTCGATCACCGCGTCGGTCAAGGGGAGATACTCGCGGTCCGGGCGCTTCGCGTTCGCAGGCCCGCCGACCACGGCCGGGCTCCAGCCCGCCTTCCCGGTCCGCTGGTTTTCCCAGCGGAGTGCGTAGACGTCGTCGCGGCCCGCGAAGAGGGCGCGGAACAAGGCGATCTTCTCGGCGCTCGATGACCTGGCATGCACCGCGGGCAGGCTTGGCCCGTCGTCTCCGAACAGCGTCTGGTGAGGGACTGGAGCCCGCACAGCCGAAAGCGACGAGGGTGTGTCCTCCAGATCGGCTCGCTCTCGGAGGAGGTCGCGAAGCCGTGCGTTCTCGGCACGCAGCGACTCGATCTCGTTCAGGAGATCGACGAGCGGCTTGTCTCGGTTCCTCGAAGGGTCGTCAGTCATGCTTCAGGCAAGGGTCAAGGGCGCAGCGACTTACTATAAGGACTTTAGAGTACGTGATAGCATGCCAAGCGTGATCTCCGGACGGCCCACGCTTGAGCAACTCCGCCTCCTACCCGACGACGAGCGCGTCGAGTGGTTGCGCGCGGCCCTCGAGGGACAGTGGCTCGAACGCAAAGGCCCGCGCATCCGGGGGAAGGCGCTCGCCGACGTCATGATCGGGTTTGCAAACGCCGAAGGCGGCCTCATCTGCGTCGGCATCGAGGACAAGCGGATCGAAGGGGTCGATCGTGCCGGACGACTCATCAACGAGTGGCGGCAAGCCGCCATCGATTTCAGCGTTCCCCCAGTGCGGCACTCCTTTGATCTGCTGGCGTGCACCAATCAGCGCGGCGGGCTCGACCACATCGTCGTCGTCCAAGTCGAGTCCAGCGAGCGCGTTCACGAGAACAGCGCGGGCGACACATTCCTCCGGGTCGGCGATGAGAACCGGAGGCTCGGACCATTCGAGGCGCAGCAGCTGCGCTACGACAAGGGCGACTCGACGTTCGACGCGCGGCCCCTTGGGGACCTCACGCAAGACGATCTCGATCCCGAGTTGGTTCGACGCTACCTGGCGGTCATCCGGGTGGCGGATCAAGGGGAACGGGCCTTGAAAGCCCGCGGCCTGCTCGCGGACAAGGGCAGGGAGTTGGTGCCCACGGTGGCCGGGATCCTCGTGCTCGGGTTGCAGCCCCAGGCGCAGTTCCCCGAGGCCTACGTACGCCTGCTGCTCTACCGCGGGACGACCCGGGAGACAGGCTCGCGTTCCAACATCAGCCAGGACGTGCGACTTTCGGGCCCGATACCGGAGCAGGTCGTCGCTGCGCGCCGGCGCCTCCGTCGCTGGTTGCCGACTGTCACAAGACTCGGGCAGAGCGGGCGTTTCGGCCGGGAGACGCATGTGCCCGAGCCGGTCTGGCTCGAGGCGATCGTCAACGCGGTGATCCATCGCTCGTATGCGATGGGCGGTGATCACACCCGGGTCGAGGTGTTCGACGATCGGATCGACGTTGAGAGCCCCGGCCGACTTCCTGGCCTCATTCGTCTCGACAGCATCAGGACGACCCGTTTCGCGCGCAATCCACGGATCGCGCGCGCTCTTGCGGACTTGAACTTCGGGCGAGAGCTTGGTGAGGGCGTGAGTCGGATGTACTCGGAGATGGACCGCGCTGGTCTTCCCGAGCCGGTGTTCATCCAGACCGGTGCGTCGCTCCGTGTCACCTTCCTCGACGATCCTGTTGGGGCACGAATGCGGGCAGTGTTGCCGCCTGGATCGGAGCGATTCGTTGAGCATCTCTTGCGAACTGGCCGTGTGACGACGAGCCAGACAATCGCCCTGCTCGGTGTATCGCGGCCAACGGCGATCGGATACCTCCGAAGGCTTGAGGACGGTGGCTTCATCGAGGCGGTACGGACCTCGCCGAACGACCCCCGCGGCTTCTGGCGTCCGGTCGGACGAGCCTGACAACTACTCTCAGATACTTAGAGTAGGAAGCGCCCCGGAAGGGACCTGTCGTGCAGAAGACAGCAGGTCTACGCGTCGCACGTGGTCCCGCTTCCGCGTTGGCTGGGCTGGGCACAAGCCGAAGTTGGCCGACGCCACGGAGCGCGCTGAAGGTGCTCAGTTAGCAGGTCTTCCCGCGCTACGAGCGTTGCGGCGGGGGAGGCGGTCCGCCCGATCGGCCTGGAAGACGGCATAGCAGGTCTTCCTGAGCACGGAACGGGGGAGTGGAGCCGACACTCGGATTTGAACCGAGGACCTGCTGTTTACGAACTGGAACGGCCTAAGCGTTGTGGCCCAAGCGTGGGAATGCGAGCGTACGTTGCTCAGTTAGCAGGTCTTCGTTTCGGAGCTCGTGTCCCTGCTGCCTGCCGCCTTCGAGGAGGTGGCTGACGGTGTCATCTCATGCCGGCAGGTCAAGCAGGAACGAGCGTCACCGCCGGCGAGCCCCCGCGCCGCGCAGATCGAAGCCGAGTGTCGCGTATGCCGCCTGCCGCTTGGTCAGCATCCGGGCGAGCACCGGGACCTTGGCGTCCACGTAGTCGTGGACCTCGATCCGCTGCTTGCCCTCGAGCGGTCGGAGCACGCGCCCAACGTACTGGACGATGCGCCCGCGGAACGCGATCGGGAAGGCGAGGAACAGCGTGTCGAGCGGTGGACAGTCGAAGCCCTCGCCGAGGAGGCTCCCCGTCGCGACCAGGACCGCACCGTCACCGGGCCGTACGCCACCAAGCGTGCTGATGATCTCCCGGCGTTCCTTCATCCCGATGCCTCCGACGAGGACCACGGGCTTCACCCCCAACTCGCCGAGGCAGGCCTCGATCGACCGGACGTGGGCCGTCCACTGCGAGAGGACGAGGCAGTTGCGACCTGCCCTGGAAGCGGCAGCGACGTCAGCGCAGATCTGCCCGGTGCGGACGTCGTCCTCGACCAGCCCGCGGAACACCGTCTGGATCGCCGGGCTGGCTTCGCCCCCACGGTCATGGGGGGCCTGATGGTCGGTCTCGTGGATCGCCAGCATGCGTTCGATGCCATCGCCTTCGGTTGAACCCGCGCTCATCCTGTGGCGTACCGGCCCGCAGTACATCGTGATCAGGCCTTCGAGCCCGTCCCGGCGATAGGGGGTCGCGGTCAGGCCGAGCCACGCCGGCGCGCTGATCTGCCTGACGACCCGCTCGAACGTCACAGCGGGGACGTGGTGGCATTCGTCGACCACCACCAGGCCATAGTTGGACGTCAACACCCGGAGGTCCTCGCGACGCGCGAGGGACTGGACCATGGCCACGTCAACGATCCCCTTGAGGCGCCCTGAACCTCCGCGGATCGCGCCAACCTGGCGGCGGTTGAGCCCGAGATGGTCCTGCAGCCGCTGGCGCCACTGCTCGAGCAGCGGTTGGCGGTCCACGAGGATCAGCGTTGCGGTCGCTCGATGCGCGATGACCGCGCAGCCGACCACGGTCTTTCCACTTCCCGGGGGCGCGACCAGGACCCCGAGATCATGGTCGCGCAGGTCGGCAAATGCGGCCTGCTGGTCCGTGTCCAAAGTGGCGCTGAGCCGGACATCGATAGCCGACGCAGTCGACGGAGTCTCGCGGACCTCCAGGCGGCTGCCGGCTTCTCTCGCCAGCCCTTTGGCGGCCTCGCGCAGGCCCCTCGGCAGCAGCAGCAGGTCGACGGTCTCCTCGTAGCAGCGGATCAGCCGCGGCGTATTCCAGGTCGAGAAGCGGAGTCGCTCCTTCTCGTAGTACTCGGGGTTGTGGAGCGAGGCGAGGTGCTTGAGCGACGAGACGATCGCTGGAGGGAGCCCGATCCGGTCAATCGCGAGCATCGTGCCGGCGACGGCCTGGATCGACGCCGCCGGCTTCGGGGCGACACCGTGGAACGGGCGGCGGTATGCAGGCTCCATCGGACCGGCCGCCACCTCCCGCAACTGCTCCGCCATCGAATTCGCGACCGCCGGAACAACACGCTGGAGGGACGAGAGGGCCGCCCACGGATCGTCGAAGGGCCCGAGCGCGTTGTCGAGGAAGACCGTGGTCCCCTTGCGCCGGCACTGTCCCTGGAGCGGCAGCGCGATCAGGTTGCCGAACGAGCCCTTCGGCATGAAGTCCTGGGCGGGAAAGAGGCGGTCGTAGCTCGCGAGGTCGAGCTCCGCGCGGATCGTCATCGCCTCTCGCAGGAGGTGTGCGCCGATCCGGCGGGCGACCGACGCGGGCACCCGGCCCGCAAAGAGGATCCACACGTGAGCGCCGTCACCGGAGCGCGAGCGCTCGATGGCGGCCTCGATCCCAAGCGCGTGCGCGGCGTCCCGGTAGGCCCGCGCGTCGAGCGGCCAGCTCGGCCCGTCGAAGTCACACGCGAGCAGCCGGCAGGAGTCGTCCGGGAAGAGCGGGTACAAACCGACATGGGTCCGACCTGAGAGGTGCGACTCGATCACCGCGTCGGTCAGGGGGAGATACTCGCGGTCCGGGCGCTTCGCGTTGGCGGGCCCGCCGACCACGGCCGGGCTCCAGCCCGCCTTCCCGGTCCGCTGGTTGTCCCAGCGGAGTGCGTAGACGTCGTCGCGCCCCGCGAACAGTGCACGGAACAGCGCGATCTTCTCCTCGGCCGAGGACTTGGCGTCCATCCTGGGGAGGCCTGCGGTCTCCTCCTCGAAGAGGGTCAGTCCGCCGGTCGGAGCCCTCGGGGTCGGTTCAGCCGCCAGGGGTCTGACGACGTCCGCTGCCGTGTCGAGGAGCGCTCGAAGGCGTGCGTTCTCGGCTCGCAGCAACTCGATCTCACGCAGCAGAGCCGCTGGCGCCGGAGCCTCTCCGGCCCGCGATCTGTCGCTCACGCCACTGAGCCGGCGCCGCCAATTGGCGAGCGGCTCGGGGCTCGCAGCCAGCAGGCGAAGTCCACGAGCCATCGATCGAAGGCGGCGGCAAACTCGTCACCAGTCGCGTCAAGGTTCGGAATCGGCATGCCCTCGGCCGCCATCCGCCGTGCCAGGCCCTCGATGAGGCGGCGCGCCTCGATCGCACGGACGGTTCTCGACAGGCCGTCGCGTTCGACGAACCTGTGGACTTCGAGCGCGACGCCGAAGCGGCTGACCCAATCGGGCTGCGCGATCGGCGGCCTGAGCCCCGGGAGGATATGGATCTTCGGGGGCAATCCGACGCGCCGCTCGTTCGCGACCGGACGCGCCACCACGAGGCCCGCCAGGATCAGGGCATCCAGGGCGGAGGCGACATTGGGCTTGGTGAAGCGGGTCGCCCGGGCAAGATCGGCCGCCGTCAGGTCGCGCGGCGAGGCGTCGAGGAGGGCGGCAAGAATGTCGGCCCGGGCGTTCACGCCGAACGCCGCACGAAGGCGGATACGCAGCCGCGCAAGCGACGTCGCCGTGTCCATCCGGGCCTTGCCTCGTCGCTGGTAAGCGGGACGAGGCTGGGTCGCCAGCGGCCACGATGGCCCGCCCGATGCCGCGACCGTGGCCACGTACTCGCCGATTGCATCGCCCGGTGTCCCGAGCTCGCGACACACCTGCTTGAGCCGAGATCCATTGACGTAGCGACCGTAGGCCACGCACCAGTCGGTGCTGAGATCCCTTAGTCGCGCGTCCGCATCGCCAAGCTCCGCAGTCAGGGCGATGAGGGACTCCGGATCCACCACGGCATCGTCTGGCTCGGCGGTGGCATCGACGCCGAGTGCGGCCCACTGGATCCACGCCCGGTCAAGGAGCGCACCCATGAGGGCGCTACCCGAGCTGGCCATCGGCATTCTCTATGCCGAGCGCGCGAAGCGTTTCGACAAGCAAGGACCGGAAGCCGGGCGACGGGTCGTGGGTCACCGCCCAGCGAGCGGCTCCGAGCAGGTCGTCGCCGTCTGGGCGCAGCTCGACGAGATCCTGGAAATGCCGGCTCCGGGGTCCCTGGTCGACAGCGGCATAGAGCTTGAAGCACACCATGTCGTAGCGACCCGCGAGCCACACCACGAGCCCGCCAAAGTCCCGACGCTCGAGCCGCTCTGCGAACCCGTCGGGCAGGCCGAGGTCGAGCAGGGAATCAGGCCCAACGTTGAGCCAATCGTCCGCGAGTCCGAACGCCCGCCCAACATCGATGACCGCATCGTGGAGCACTTGGGGCATGGGGCGAAGTGGCCTGATGAGGTCGAGCAAGCGCTCGCCCAGGATGTCGAGGTCCTTCGTGGTCGGCCGGGTGATGAGCCCACCCAGGATCAGGTTGCCCCCGCCGACGAGCACGAGCTCATAGCGTGCTCCTCTGGCCGTTAGCAGCTCGCCGAGCGCAGAGAGCGCCGCCTCGAGCCGCTCCCGTCCAATCCTGTTCATGCCGTGAGGATAGGCATGCACTGAGTAAGAGTCAACCTATCGAATCGATAGGCTAGGTCTTCCGATGGCACACATGCTGCGCGCAAGACAGCAGGCCATGACCTGTCTAGTCACACATGGAACCAAGGCGCTCGCCGACCAGACCCGTGAGTGGAGGCTCGATGACCGCGTCCAGTTGGCAGGTCTTCCCGCGCCACGAGCGTTGTGGCAAGCCCCGCGGCCCCGCGGATCGGCCCGGGAGACTGGATAGCAGGTCTTCCTGAGCACGGAACGGAGGAGTGGAGCCGACACTCGGATTTGAACCGAGGACCTGCTGTTTACGAA
>JBAXFC010000162.1:0-7566 GCA_037140135.1 Chloroflexota bacterium | reverse complement strand
TCCTTCGACAGCAGCGGCAAGCAGAAGGACGAGTCTGTGCAGCCCGGCGGCCTCGCCACGGATCTTCCGCTGGTCGTGCTCGCGAACGGCGGCACCGCCAGCTCCGCCGAGATCGTCAGCGGGGCCATCCAGGATGCCGGGCGCGGCCAGGTCGTCGGGATCAAGACGTTCGGGACCGGGACGGTGCTCGGGCGCTTCGACCTGTCGGACGGCTCCGTGCTGCGGATCGGCGTCGAACGGTGGCTCACGCGCGGCGGGCGTCCGATCTGGCACGAGGGGCTTGACCCCAACGTGACCGTGGACCTGCCCGCCGACGCGACGATGCTCGTCCCCAATGCGCTCGCGGACATGACGGAGGCCGAGGTGGCGGCCACGCCCGACACCCAGATCACCAAGGCGCTGGAGCTGCTCGTCGGCAAGGGCTGACGCGGGGCGTCCGCGCGCCGACCGCGGGGGACGCCGGGGTGGTGCTCCACGCTGCGCGTCCACGCTGCACCTTCACAGCGGCCGCAGGCCGAAACGGGGATGTCCAGAGCGCCAGGGAGACCATCACGTGACCATCGATCCGTCGGCCGACTCGCGGTCGTCATCGGCCGTCGATCCCGGCCGCCCCCGGGGCGATGCCGCGCCCACGTCGCGGCGCGCCCTGCTGGGCTCGGCTGCCGCCGCTGTCGCAGGCGCCGCCGCCGCGTCACTCGCGTCGGCGACGGGCGCGAAGGCGGCCGATGGAGGTGCGCTGCTCATCGGCTCGCCCAACTCCGGCCTCTCGAGCACGCTGCTCGACGCGAGCGGGGCCGCGGGCTACCAGATGGCCTTCCAGGTCATGGGCGCCCTCGGCATCGCCGTGGAGGGCGACGTCAGCGATGGCATCGGCGTCCACGGGACCGCCTTCGGCGGTATCGGCGTCCAGGGGGACAGCACCTCGTCCATCGGTGTCGAGGGCACCGGCGGCGAACCGCTTATACGGATGACACCTACGCCGCCACAAGGACGGGTATAGGACCATCCGCACCGGCTCGCACCCATCGCTGGCTGCTCCCCGGCTGTTCCGGCTTCATCGGCATCCGCCAGGCTGACCCTGGGCTTACGTCGCCTCCACCGGCGTTGGGCGTGTCCGACGGCGTATCGGCCACGGGACAGAGGTTGCGAGCGGCGTTCTGGTCCCTGTCCAGGACCAGGCCACAGGAGCCGCACCGGTAGGTGCGCTCCTTCAAGGGCATCGGCTGGCGATGCCCGCACGCCGAGCACAACTGTGTGCTCGGGTAGAACCGGTCGGCGACGACGAGGACAACCCCGCGCCGCCCGGACTTGTAGGTGATCTGCCGGAGCAGCTCGCCTGCGCCGAGGTCGGCCCATGACCTGCCTGCCTTGCGCTTGCGGTTGGCGAGGCCCTTGACCGCGAGACCCTCGACGCCAATGGCCGCGAACTCCCGGGTCAGGCGGTCGGAGGTCGTGTGCTGCCAGTCCCGTCGGATGTTGGCGACGCGCATGTGGATCCGGGCGACCTTGGCGACCTTCTTGCGCCGGCTCGCGCTGTTGCGCTGGCTGCGGGCCACGGCCTTCTGCGCCCGGCGCAGCTTCCGCAGCGCGGCCTTGAGCGGTCGCGGGGCCTGGATCTCCTCGCCGGTCGAGAGCACGAGGCTCGTCTTGAGGCCGAGGTCGATCCCGACGGCCTGTGTCGAGGTGGGTGCGGGGGCCTCGTGCTCGCGCTCGACGAGGATGCTCACGAACCAGCGGTCGGCGGTGCGGCTCGCGGTGGCGCACAGGATCTTGCTCCAGCCGATGGCCGACATGCGCCTCGTGCTGCCCTTGATCCTGACGGCCTCGAACGTCGGGAGCTGGACGTGCCGCTCGTCGAGAACCTTGATGGTGCCGCGCAGCCGGAAGGCGTCCTTGGCCTTGCCTCGCACCTTGAACCGGGGTAGCCCCGTCTTGCGTCCGGCCTTGCGGTCCTTCCAGAACTTCTTGTAGGCCTTGTCGACGTCGGAGATCGCGCTGACCGCGCACCACGCGGAGACCTCGTAGGCCCACGCGGGCTTGGCCTTGACCCACGCGTTGATCTGGCTGAACGCGGTGGTGAAGCGGGCCTTGCCCTCGTGCTCCGTGAACAGCCGACGGCGCTCCGCGAGCGCCCAGTTCCAGGCGAACCGCGCTGTGCCGGCGGAGCGCGCGGCGAGATCGCGCTGCTCGACCGTGAGGTCCAGCTCGAAGCGGAAGGCGTCGTTGATCGTGGTCACACGGGCATCCTGTGCGGGATCGTGCCGGAGTCCAGAGACAGGTTGTCTGTCACTGCGTAGGGGTCATGCGTCTAAGCGCTGGCGGCGAATACGGCGTGAAGGGCTCGCTCACCGGCCCGTCGGGGTACGGCGTGTACGGGGATGGCGCCGATGTCGGCACCGGCGTGGAGGGCGTCAGCAGCAGCATCGGCCATCCCGGCGTGCGGGGCGTCAACACGAATGCCGATGCGGACGCCGCCGGCGTCTCGGGTGACGGCGCCTTCGGCCCCGGCGTCAAGGGCACCAGCGCGGGCAGCACGGGCGTGATCGGCCAGGCCATGACCTACGGGGTCTGCGGCATCTCCGACATCACGGGCGTCCACGGCGCGGGCGGGGTGCGAGGCGTCCATGGTCACTCGGACCAGGGATCGGGCGTCGCGGCGACCACGGACAAGGGCTGGGCGCTCGAGGCCCAGGCCACCGGCACCGGCACCGGCGTCCACGTCCAGTCCGTGACCGGCACCGCGCTCGACGCCCGGGCCACCGGCACCGGCACCGGTGTCCACGCGGAGTCCGCGGCGGGCTCCGCGCTCGAGGTGGTGGGCAAGGTCAAGCTCAACCGGTCCGGGCGGACGAATATCGCGAATGGCAAGACCTCGGTGGTCATCACGGTGCCGGGCGGCGTCAACGCGACCTCGCTCTGCTTCGCCTCCCTCACCGTCTACCGGAGCGGGGTCTACGTGGCCGCGGTCCGTCCCAACTACCCCGCCGGGAAGATGACGGTCTACCTCAACAAGGCGATCGGGGCCGCCACCATCGTCTCGTGGGTGGTCCTCTCGTAACCCGCGCGGGGCCTGCTCGCTCGCGGGCGGACCACCCCCCGGGAATCGAAACGGCCCCCGGCGATGCCGGGGGCCGATGTCGGTTCGGCGACCGGGGCGATCAGGCCCCGGTCATCCGGTCAGGCGCGGCGCTGTGCGAAGCAGGCGCTGCAGTAGACCGGCTTGCCCGACGTGGGGCGGAAGGGGACCTGGGTCTCCTGGCCGCACGAGGAACAAGTGGCCGAGAACATCTCGCGGGGACCGCGGGAGGCGCCGAAGCCGCCACCACCGCCGCCGCTGCTGCGGGCGCCGTAGCCCCCGCCGCTGCTGGCGCCGTAGGACGAGCCACCGCTGTCACCGCGCTGCGACTTGCGTGCAGCTCGGCAGGTGGGGCACCGGCGCGGCTCGGTGAAGCCACGCTCAGCGTAGAAATCCTGCTCGCTCGCGGTGAAGGTGAAGGACTGATTGCAGTCCGAGCAGGTGAGCGTCTTGTCGACGTTCATAGAGACGATCCACTCCTGGAACATGTGCGACGGGGTATGCGATCTGCCCCGGCGGATTCCGGGAGGGGTGGATCGAGTCTGCCGTTGCGATTGCTGGGCCCAACGATGGGCTCACGGAGCATACGCCAATTCCCGCAAAACACCAGAGGGTTGCGAGCAGGTAGCGGCAATCTTCACAATCGAGCCTGGAACCCTACCAATGAGCGCACGAATACCTAGACATTCGCTGGCAATGCTGGCATTCTCGGCCGATGACGGAGACGGGACGGGAGCCGGCGGCGCTGATTCGCGTCGGCCAGGCCGCCGAGATGCTGGGTGTGTCGGTGGAGACGTTGCGCCGCTGGGAGGCGGACGGGCGCCTGGCCATGGATCGCTCCGACGGCGGTCAGCGACTGATCTCGATCGGGGAGGTCTCGCGCCTGCTCGCCGAGCGACGGCGTGCAACCGTCCACCGGCCGATCGTGGCCCAGTCCGCCCGCAACCGCTTCCCGGGGATCGTGACCCGTATCGAGCGCGACCGCGTGGCGGCCGTGGTCGAGGTGCAGGCAGGCCCGCACCGCCTCGTGAGCCTGATGACGGCCGAGGCGGTTGACGATCTCGAGCTCGAGGTCGGCATGGAGGCCGTCTGCGTGGTCAAGGCCACCAACGTCATCGTCGAGATCCCATCGCCCGGCTGATCCGCCCGACCCCAGCGCCCCTGGAGACCACGTGAACCTGCGACGCTCCCTGCTCCTCCCGGTCCTCGCCGTCGCTCTCGCCGCCTGCGGCGCGAGCAGCGCGACCCCGACGCCCGTCCCCGCAACCGCGGCACCCGCAACGCCTGCCCCGGCGACCGCAGCCCCGGCAACCGCGGTCCCCGCCCAGGCCGCCGACCTCCAGGTCTACGCGGCGGCCTCCCTCAAGGCCTTGCTGGCCAAGGCGAAGGAGGCCTACGAGGCCGCCAACCCGGGTACGACCATCACGGTCTCCACCGACTCCTCGACCGCCCTCGAGACCAAGATCGAGCAGGGTGCCCCGGCCGACGTCTTCCTCTCGGCCGACGTGAAGAACCCGCAGAAGCTCGTGGACGGCGGCTTCGGCAGCGGGCCGGTCACCATCTTCGCGGGCAACAAGCTCACCGTCATCGTGCCCACGGCCAACCCGGCCGAGATCGGCAACGTGGCGGACCTCGCGCGCAGCGGCGTCAAGATCATCGCCTGCGCGGACGGCGTTCCGATCGCCAAGTACACCGCGATCCTGCTGGACAACCTGGCCAGGCAGGCGGGGTTCCCCGCCGACTTCGCCGCCCAGTTCAACGCCAACGTGGTCTCGCACGAGGACAACGCCGGCGCCGTCGTGACCAAGGTGGGCCTCGGCGAGGGCGATGCGGGCGTGGTCTACGTCACCGACGCCAAGGGCTCGGACAAGGTCACCATGGTCGACATCCCGGCTGGCGCGAACGTGCCCGCCTCCTACGGCGGCGTCACGGTCAAGGCCTCCAGGAGCCCCGGAGCCGCCGCGGCGTTCCTGGCCTGGCTGGCCGGCGACGCGGGACAGGCGCTGTTCCAGGCCTTCGGCTTCCAGCCGGTCCAGTAGGGCGATCGCGTCCCCATGGCCGGGAGCGGCGGGACCGCCTCGAACCGCGCCCCGACGCGAGGCTCGGACCTCGGGTGGCCCGTCGCAGCGCTCGCCATCGCCGCAGGGCTGGTCCTGGGCCTGCCCGTCGCGGCCCTGGTCGCACGGGCCATCCTCGATGGCTCGCTGGCGGCGACCGCAGGCATGGACGTGGTGGTGAGCGCGCTCGCCCTGAGCCTTGCCACCACCACGGTCAGCCTGGCCGCCATGGTCGTGTTCGGGACGCCGCTGGCGTTCGTGCTCGCCCGGCGCCGCTTCCGCGGCTCGATGCTGCTCGAGACCGTCATCGACCTGCCGATCGTGCTGCCGCCATCGGTCGCCGGCCTCGCCCTGCTCCTGCTCCTCGGCCGACGCGGGCTGCTGGGCGAGCCGCTCTCGTTCCTGGGGCTCGAGCTGCCGTTCACCACCCTCGCGGTCGTCATCGCCCAGACCTTCGTGGCGGCGCCCTTCTACATCCGCTCCGCGCGGACCGGGTTCGCGGCCGTGGACCACGACCTCGAGGACGCAGCGCGCGTGGACGGGGCCTCGGAACGCCAGCTCTTCCAGTGGATCACGGTGCCGCTCGCCTCGACTGCGCTTGCAGCCGGCCTCGTGATGAGCTGGGCCCGGGCGCTCGGCGAGTTCGGGGCAACCATCATGTTCGCGGGCAACCTGACCGGGAAGACCCAGACGCTGCCCCTCGTCGTCTACACGGAGTTCCAGGCCGGCAACCTGGACACCTCGATCGCCGCCGCGGCGATCCTGGTGATGGCGGCCTTCGGCGTCCTGGTCGCCGTCCGCCTGCTGCACTGGGGCCGGGTGCTCGACGTGCGGGGTGCGGGCTGATGGCGGACACCGTCACGTTCCGCCCCATCGGTGTCGTCCGCAGCCAGTTCACGACCGTCGAAGGCATGCCGATCCAGGCCGCGGCCGCGACCGGCATCGCGGGCCGCATCGAGTTGGACCCGGATCTCGTGGAGGGCCTCGACGGGATCGAGGGCTTCAGCCATCTCGTCCTCGTGTACCACCTCCACCGGATCGCGACCTCCAGGCTGACCGTGACGCCATTCCTGGACACGCAGTCGCACGGCATCTTCGCCACCCGCTCGCCGGCCCGGCCCAACGCGATCGGCATCTCCACCGTGCGCCTGGTCGCCGTCCGCGGCCACGTCCTCGACATCGAGGATGTGGACATCCTCGACGGGACGCCGCTGCTCGACATCAAGCCCTACGTGCCGGCCTTCGACGACCGGGCGGACGCACGGACGGGCTGGTTCGCGGACCGGCTGGGCCTGCTGGGCGGAACCCGCGCGGACACGCGCTTCGACTGATCCGGCGCGAGGCCGAGGCCTGGCCCGCGGCTCGCTATGAGCGGTGGCACGCCTCGTCGTACCGGGCAAGCTCGTCCGCCACGAGAAGCGGCCGCCGGTGCTGGCGGTCCGTGGGAGCCTCGGCGTTCACGCGCGCGATCACCACGTTGATCCGGGTGACCAGCTCCTCGAGCGCCGCGCGGTCCCGGCGGCGCTGGGTCACCGACGGCGCCGGGTCACTGCCGCCGCGCGCGAAGATCCCGTCGCGCTTCTCCAGCAGCGCGCGGACCTCCTTGTCGGACTCGATCCACGGCGGCGCGATGCCGGCGCTCTTGAGCACGTGGAACGCGAGGTCCAGCTCGCCCGCGTAGGGGTTGACGTCGTCGGGCAGACGCTCGCCCTGGAAGGGCAGGTTGTCGAACTGGCCCTCCTCCATCGCCGCCCGGATCTGGCGCTCGATCAGCGTCTCCCAGTCGGGGCCGACCTGCATCCGGCCATCGGGACCGCGCCGGTGGACAGAGGTCTTGGGGTCGGGTGCGTCGGGCATGGCGATATCGTGGCACGCGGGATGTGAGCTGTCAGGAGTCCGCCGAGCCGGTCCGACGAGCCGGCGGCCGGGACCGCGGCCGGGTGCGCCGACGGCCACGCTCGTCGGACCCTGGCTCCACGCCCCAGCGAGTCCGGGCGCGGGGACCCTACTTGGACGGCAGCGAGGCGGCGAAGTCGAGTGCGCGCTGGACCCAGGGCTCGAGCGTGGCGTCGTCCGCGACCATCTCCGGCGGCAGCAGGGCCCAGCCGCGCATCGTCCGGCCCGGCATCGGCGAGAAGCCGGTGACCCCGGGGACGGCAAGCGCGTCAGCGCAGTCGGCCTCGGACAGGCGCAGCGCCCACCCGTCGGCGAAGAGGCGGTCGAACCAGGTCCGTTCTTCGGGCAGAAAGCCAGCCTTCTTCAGGTTGCCCTTCCAGTTCTTGATGTCGAACTCGCGATGGCCCACGTTCAGATCGCCGGTGAGCACCACATGGCGGCCAGCGGCGCGCAACGCTGCTAACCGCTCCGCAGCGGCGTCGAGGAAGGCGAGCTTTTCGCGCATGCGCTCGGGTGTGTCGGCGTCGCCGGTGTGCA